>DASYTB010000181.1:0-3553 GCA_036002705.1 Verrucomicrobiia bacterium | reverse complement strand
TTTCGATGTAAGGATTGAAGCCCAAGGCGAATTCTCCGACGTAACGCGCGCCGCCATCAGTATCGAGAATTTCATTCAGCCGTTTGTTATTATTGGAACTGGCATTCACGACCTTGCCGTTCTCGAATTCGAGGCGCACATTTTCGAAGCGCGTTCCTGAATAAAGTGTCGGGGTGTTAAATTGAATGCTGCCATTCACGGAGGTTTTCACCGGGCACGAAAAGACCTCCCCGTCTGGAATGTTTAGCTTTCCATTGCAGGATTTCGCGCCAATTCCCTTGATGCTGAAAGTCAGGTCCGTGCCGGGTCCTTTGAGCCGCACTTTGTCCGCGCTCTTCATTCGCTTTTCCAATGGCACCATTGCGCGAGCCATCTTTCGATAATCCATGGTGCAGACATTGAAATAGAAATTCTCGAACGCCTCGGTGCTCATGTTGGCGGCTTGCGCCATGCTCGCGGAAGGCCAGCGCAAGACGGCCCAGCGGGTCTTGTTGACGCGATAATTCAGGACGGGCCGCAGGGTCTTGGTATAAAGCGCCATCCGTTCGGTGGGAACGTCCGAATTCTCATTGGCGTTGGCGCTGCCCCGAATGGCGATGTAGGCCTGCATGCGCTTCATCCGGAACATTTCGATGTCCCGCACCAATCGAGCGTGTCCTTCGCTCGTATCCAGAACGACCTCCCGGGAGACACGTGTGTGGCGTGTCTCAACCAGGGGAATCGCTCCGGTCTCGCGCACGGCGCGAATCAATTCGACGGTGAACTCGTCCGGGACATCAATCATGTCCAGGAGGATTTTGTCGCCCTTCATCAGCTCGGTGGAATAACCGACCAGCAGTTTCGCCAATTTTGTAAATCGTGGATCAGTCACACACTTTCTTTCGTAATTTGAATCCGGCTCTCGCTCATCGGCTCGCGGTCGTGGTCGTTTTTCCGCCAATACACCAAAGATGATTGTACGTTCGAATGAACAGTTCCCCGTCGGAAACGACCAGGGAGGAATTGCTCATTTCGTTGTCGAGAGAATTGATGGCTAGAATCTCGAATTTCGGGGCGGCCCGCAGCACGATCGTTTCGCTTGATTGATTCACAAGATAAACTCTGTCGCCAGAAAGCACTGGCGAGGACCAGGTATCGTTCTTTGGACCGTGCCCACGCGTTCGCTCTTCCCAGGCCTTTTTGCCGGTTTTCATCTCGATGCATTCCGCCACGCCGGGCATCGTGGGCACAAAGTAATAACCATCCTTTATGACAGGACTGCCGAGGCGATTCGCGGTTCGCGCGCCTTCCCATAACCTGTTTGCAGCCGTAATATCTCCGTGTCCGCCCGGCTTCAGCATCATATCGGGTGCATGATAACTGCCGGTCGCGACGATCAGACCCTCTCCGTAAACGGGCGAGGTATAACTCAAGGGACTCAATCCACGGCAGAACCAAATCTCTTTACCAGTTTCCGGGTCCAGCGCGGTTACCTTATCCGGAACGCTCAGGATCAACTGATCCTTTCCATCCACCTTCACAATTATGGGTGTACACCACGAACCGGTCACCCCTTTCTCCTGTCCGTTGAAGCCGTCGTTGCGCTCCTTGTAATGGCGTTCGACCACCGGAACTCGCCAAAGGTCTTTTCCCGTGTTCCTGTCGAAGGCGCCGATGAAACTGTTTTCGCCCGGACCGAAATTGAGAAAAACGAAGTTCTGATGAATCACGGGTGAAGAAGCATAACCCCACTCGTGATGCTGCCTTCCCAGGTTCCGCTTCCAAAGCTCTTTTCCATCAATGTCATAGCAGAACAGCCCGGCCGATCCGAACCAGGCCACCACCCTGCTCCCATCGGTCGAGGGGGAGGAGGAACAAAGCGGATTTGCCTCGTGGCTCTCCTCCTTGTCCGAATAAAGCGCGCCTTTTTGCCAGAGCACCTTGCCCTCATTTCGGTCGAAACACATTAGAAGCCGCTTGCCTTCCTGGGGAACAGCTTGCGTGAGGAAAATCCTATGGCCCCAGACGACGGGCGTCGAGTTTCCCGGACCCGGCAGCGGAGCTTTCCATTGGATATTCTCTGTGGCAGACCAGTGAGCAGGCAAATTAGTTTCCGTGGTGATGCCATCCCGCGTCGCCCCGCGCCACTCGGGCCAATTCGCCGCGATGATGGCCGGACAAAACAAAATCAGCCCGAAGGCCACTCCCGTCACTCGCATTGAACCATGCTACCCAGCCCGGCCCGGAAACTCAACTTGGAACCTGGTAGTGTCTCGATTCTCCAAGGGAGATGAAAACCCGGTCCAGGAAGAATGACGGTCACCAAGAGCGAAATTTAGATCGGCTCGCCGGAAGATTGAACCAGTTCGTGGTATTTCTTCACCAACTCGCGCGTGCGCGGGCCGGGAGTGCCAGTCCCGATGACGCGGCCATCCAATTTGACGACGGGAACTACTTCCGCGCCGGTACCGGTGAGGAAGCATTCGTCGGCATTGAAGATATCGTAGCGCGTGAGATTGGGCTCGCTGACTTTGAGGCCCGACTCGCGCGCGAGATCCATGACGACGCCCCGGGTGATGCCGTAAAGAGCGCCGGCACTGAGCGGCGGGGTGAGGAGTTCCTGGCCTTTGACGATGAAAATATTGTCGCCGGTGCATTCCGCGACGTAGCCTTCGTTATTGAGCATGATAGCCTCTTCGCAACCGCCGTTATTCGCTTCGATCTTGGCGAGAATGTTGTTGAGGTAGTTCAAGGATTTAATCGCGGGGTTGAGCGCGCTGTGAAGATTCCGCGTGGTGGGGACGGTAATGATTTCCAGACCTTTTTCGTAATATTCGACAGGATAAAGCTGAATCTTGTCCGCGATAATGATTACAGAAGGATGTTTGCACTTGTTTGGATTGAGCCCAAGCCCCCCTGCCCCGCGCGTGACCACAAGTCGGATATAACCGTTCCGCAGCTTGTTTTCGCGGCAGGTATCGACGACCGCCTTGACCATCGCCTGATGCGACATGGGAATGGTGAGGAGAATCGCCTTGGCAGAGTAAAAAAGGCGGTCGATGTGCTCCTCCAATTTGAAGACACGGCCGTTGTAGGCGCGAATCCCCTCGAAAATGCCGTCGCCGTAAAGAAGCCCGTGATCAAAGACCGAAATCTTCGCGTTATTCTCGTCAAAATATTGGCCATCGATAAATATCTTCATTTGCGCGCGGGCGATACCTTATGGGGGCTGTGGAAGAGGCGCAAATGATTTAGACCCGTCGGCTTCGAAGGCTGAAGGAACCCGATCCGCTTTGCTCTTGTCGAGCGATCGTGTCGGTGTTAGGCGCATGTGGTGGAGTTAATTGAGCGGAATTGTCCAGTGTGCGGGGAGAGAGGCGACAAGCCTTACCTGAAGAAGGAGGGCATGACGCTCGTGCGATGCGCAGACTGCGGGATGGTGTTCGTGAAGAATGTGAGCCGGGCGCTGGCGGAAGGGACGTTTTACAACGAAGGGGCGAAGGACCTCTACGTTTCCAATGACAAGCTGCGCGGGGACTACTCGCCGGTGCGATACAAACGGGAGCTCAGGCTG
>DASYTB010000180.1:0-9493 GCA_036002705.1 Verrucomicrobiia bacterium | reverse complement strand
GCGACCGGCCCATTTTTTCGATCCGAATCGGCTCGTGAAATCCTTCCAGGGAGCAAATTGATCCAAGGGAAGGCTCAGATAGGCGCGCAATTGGTCGCCTTCCGGGCGCAAATAAATTTGCTGCCGGTAGGCGGCGAGATCGGGGGACTGCGCGATGAGAACGTTCAGGTCATTTTCAGTCAGCACCAGTTCCCCGGGATTGTTTCCGCGCAAGGCGGTGGTGGCCTGCGTCTGGAGCGAGTCCGCAAGACGTTTCTGTTCGGCGGGGGAAAGCTGGAGGGCGGGAATTGAGGCGGGCGCGTTGGTCGTGTAAGTCTCGATGGTGTATTGCACGGCCTTGCGGGTGCCAAAATAAACGCCGACGAGAATCCCGATGAAGACCAGGACCACCGTGATAAACCCATAAAAGAAACAACCTTTAGGCTGCTGTTCCGCGCGTTCGGCCATGAGCGAAACTAGCCTCTGCGGCGCTGGCAAAGCAATTCTCAAGAGCACCGGAGTGGCGGCGGCGTTGAAGGAATAGCATGCGAAGGCGTGTGGTGGATGCCTTCACCGCTTGTAAAACATCATTTGGGAGGCGACGATATCGCGCATGGGAGAGTTGAACTTACATCCGCCGGAGCATCCGCGTTTTCCGAGCAACGCCGACCAGGTCCAGGATCCGCACCGGACTCCCACCGAGCACGAGCAGAAGATCTTCGATGTCTTTCTCCGGTACAAGCAACTTCCGGATTTCGAAAATTTGGCTGCTCCCATCCCGAAACAACTCGGGGAAGCCTTGCACCGGATCGAAAAGGTCGCCGCCCAACCGGCTGATCCCTTGCGCGATCAGGACGAGCGAGTTTTGGACCTTCTCAGTCTGATCACCGATTTTCCCGAAGTCTTTGGGAAGGTCGGCTATTTCCTCGCGGCCGAAATCATGAACGCGGCGCGGAACAATGTTCAGATGAGTGAGTTTCGACGCGCCTTTTTTAAGGAATATGAACCGATGATGCCGGGAATTCGGGATTATCTCCGGGGGGTGGCGAACCTGCGGCGGCGCGGGCGAGCAGTGAAGTACGCAGCGACGAACGTGCCCAGCGGGCAATGGGGTTCGGCGGAACGGCGCGCGGCGGCCAAGGAACAAATGGAACTGGTGCAGGGGCTCGCCGACCATTATGTGATGGAGAAGTTCTGGCGCACCCTTGAGATAGTTTGTTCCTATCCAGATTTTTTTTCGAGAGAGCAATACGACCAATTGGTGGCAAGAAAAGGCATTGAACAGGCGTGGCGGGCCCATCTCGCCAAGGCGCGGGAAGACCTCACCTACTTCAAAACAATTGGCCAGACCGGCCAGCTATTTCGGCAGATGGTCGATTCGGCCTTGGAAGTGTTAAGGACGATTATTCGAGAGCGATCTCAGGAACGTCCTTCGGGCGAGAGCCCGTAAGCGTCCGATTTTTCGTGAGATCGATGCGACGAGGCGCCATCTGTTCGTAGTTCATAAAAGGCTGGAAGAATTTTGTCATGCGCCCGGTTCGGTGCGCTTAATGTTTTCGTCTTTGAACTTGCGAGGGTGGCCCGTATATATCTCGCATGTTGCCAACGCTCCTTGCCAAAGGCGGCCTGATGATGTGGCTTTTGCTGCTCGTCAGCGCGGCTGGCATTGCTGTTTTTATCGAGCGACTGCTTCATTATCATCGCGCGCAGATCAATTCCGCGGAGTTCATCAATGGCATTCGAAATGTCCTGAAGCGAGATAACGTGGTCGAGGCGCTTTCCATCTGCGATGCCACGCCCGGTCCTGTTCCTCGCTTGGTCAAAACCGCCATTCTCAACCGCGAGCGGGGCAGGGAAGGGGTGCGCGAGGCGCTTGAGGAAGCCGGTCTGGTCGAGGTGCCGCGGCTCGAAGAGAAGCTGAACGTCCTCGCCACAATTGCCCAAATCGCCCCGCTCATGGGCTTTCTTGGGACCGTCTTGGGCTTCATGCGCGTGTTTATGCGGTTGCAGGAGGCCGGGCTTTATTCGCATATGGCCCAACTTTCCGAAGGGGTTTGGCAAGGGCTGATTTGCACGGCCATGGGTCTGGCCATCGCGATACCGGGCTACGCGGGCTACAACTATCTCGTCAGCCGGGTCAACGCCATCGTGCTGGACATGGAAAAAGTCTCCACCGAAATTCTGAATATGGTCAGCGAAACCCGTCGTCAGGTCGTAGAGTAACAAATGCTTCTTCGGACCCATTCGCCTCGCGACCTCGGGTGGATGTCGACGTCCGCCAGAAGGCCGTCGTAAATGGCAGTTTCATCGCCTCTCCCTGAATCGAAAAGAACCACGCCTGCTCAGAGGCCTCGGCAAAAAGTTCCTCGCGACGGTGGTGCTTTTCTCCATCGGACACGCCATCCGATTCCTGGCTCCGATCAAATGCCGCGAGCGCGGTCAGGGCTTTTTGCATCTTTCGGGCGTTGCTGAAGTAGGCCGAAGCGCGTTCGGCCATGATTTCGGCCTTGCCCTGGCTCTGACGACATCACCCAGCAAGGCCGTTTATGTCCTGCTCCTTTATGTGGTGCTTCATATTGTCGAAGGATATGTGCTGGTGCCATTTTCTCATGCATGAGCGGGAACACCTGCCCTCTTCCATGATCATCCCTCTCTGCTGATCTGCGGAACGATTTTCGGAACACTTGGGATTGTCTGAGCTAAGCCGTGCCGCTGGCGACCGTCGTTTACGTTTTGCTCAACGAAACGGTTTATAAGAATCGAATCGCCCAAGCCGCGTAAAGCCGCGTAACGGTCACAAACGAGCAGCGTTGCGCTTTCGCCGGACGTATTGTTTCATTCCCTTCATGAAGCCGCCTGCACTTGCTTTGCTCCTGCTCGCTAATTTTCTATCTCTTTCCGCGGATGAGCCGCATCTCGGAACGAACCAGACGCCCGCCGATTGGCGCGCGGAAAAGCGCTTGATCGATCTGCATCTTCATATCGATTGCACGCCGGAACATCTGGCCCGAGCGGTGAAAATATTGGACGGAGCAGGCATTGGTGTGGGCGTGAATCTTACCGCCGGAACGGTCACGCGAAAAATTGGCGAACCTTCGGAGTTTGAACGGAACAAGAAAACTGCCGACGAACTCTTCCCCGGCCGCTTTGTCCATTACGTGAATCTCGATTATAGCGGTTGGGACGAACCCGGTTTCTCCGAAAACGCGGTAAAACAGGTGGAAGAGGGCTACCGTCTCGGCGCGGCGGGTTTCAAGGAATGGAAGCGTCTGGGTCTTTATCTCCGGGACAGAGATAAAAAGCTGATCAAGATCGATGACCCGAAGCTCGACCCGGTCTGGGAAAAATGTGGCGAGCTCGGCCTGCCCGTGTCCATTCACGTCGCCGACCCGAAAGCCTTTTGGGAGCCGTATAGCCCGGAAAACGAGCGCTGGACCGAATTGAAAGATCATAAGGATTGGTGGTTCGGCGATCCGAAGATATTTCCCTCGCGGATGGAATTGGTGGAGGCATTGAACCGCGTCATCGAGCGGCATCCGCGAACGACGTTCGTGTGCGTTCACTTCGCCAATAACGCCGAAGATCTGGATTGGGTCGAACACGCCCTCGATACCCATCCGAACATGATGGCCGATCTGGCGGCGCGCATTCCGGAAATCGGCCGGCATGATCCGGAGAAAGTCCGGCGGCTCTTTCTCAAGCACCAGGACCGGATCCTGTTCGCGACAGATTTCCAGGTATACGACCGCTTGACGCTCGGGTCCGGCGGCCGTGGCGCCGGCCCGAGCGACGATGAGGCACGCGTTTTTTACGAAAAGCATTGGCGCTGGCTCGAAACCGACGACCGGAATTTCGAGCACATGACGCCGATCCAAGGTGATTGGAAGATCAGCGGCATCGGATTGCCGAACTTCGCCTTGCGCAAGATATACTTTGACAATGCCCACAAACTGCTCGCGCGCACGCTGCCCTATCCAGTCTTCCGCGTTGCCCGGATCGATCACAGCTTAAGCCTTTCCGCGCTCGGTGATCCCTTGTGGGACAAAGCTGGCAACCAGAGACTCGATTATGAAACAAAAGACGCAAGCGCGACCCCACAGAGCGGCACTTTACTGCGTGCGCTCTACTCGAATGATTCACTTTACCTGCGCTTCGATGGACCCTACAGCGAACTCACCCAATTCGAACCGCCCCGTCTGAATTCCGAACGCGTTGGCCTTTGGGACCGCGATGTCGTGGAAACGTTCATCGGAACCGAACCCAGGAACGAGAAGGTTTATTATGAATTCGAGGTTGCTCCAACGAATGAGAAGCTGGACCTGATCATCACGCCGGAAATCCAGCGCGTCGAGAAACGCCTCGAATGGAACAGCGGTTGGGAAACGTTTGTCAAAGTAGATGACCGGAGAAAAGTTTGGACGGCCGTCATGCGCATTCCCTTGCGCGCCCTCAGCTCGGACGGACCAAAGCCGGGAACCAAATGGCGCGCGAACTTTTATCGCATTGACCGAGCGAGCCGCGCTTTTCTTGCCTGGAATCCGACCTTGGCCGGCAGCTATCACGTTCCCTCGCGGTTCGGATGGCTCGAGTTCGAGCCGTAGGTCAATGTTTCGCGCGGCCGTTCAGCGACCGCCACCAACAGAGCCGCGACCGTGAGGGAGCGTGCGTGCGTGGACAAGTGCACGGCGCTCCCTGACGGTCGCGGCTTGTTGAAAGCGCGCTGTTCATTACCAAGTAAAAGGCTGGAAGGATCCCTTCATGCGCATGGCGCCAACTCTGCCTTTGATTTTCTTGCGACGCCTTGTATCGTTTCGGCTCTTTTTTAAGGATGTGTATCCGTTTCCCAGCGCGGCTGTGGCCGCTCTGCCTTCTGCTCACTTGCGCTGAGCGCATTCCGAATTACGCGGCGGAAAAGATCATTCGCATCCCGATCCAAACAGAGTACGGAGTGGGTGACGCGGCTTTTCGCGAGACGATTGGCCATCAATTGCATGACCCGCTCGTGCCGGGAAACAAGGTGAACGAGTTGATCAATGGCGTGGAAATTTTCCCCGCCATGCTGGAAGCGGTTCGGCACGCCTCGAATACGATCACTTTCGAAAATTTCATCTGGCGTTCCGGGGAGCTCAGCGATCAATTCATTGAAGCTCTTTCCGAACGGGCCCGCGCGGGCGTGAAGGTGCATTGCGTCGTGGACAGCTTCGGCGCCTTCAGGTTCAAACATTCGGATCGGCGGCGTCTTCGCGCCTCGGGGGTGCAACTGGAAATATTCAACCAGATCTGGCCCTGGAATTGTTGGACGTGGAACCATCGCACGCATCGGAAAATTCTTGTGATCGATGGGCGGATTGGATTTATCGGGGGAATCTGCCTTGCGGATGAGTGGATGGGTGACGCCACCGAACCGAGGCACTGGCGAGATACGGAATTTCGGGTGGAAGGCCCAGTCGTCGGCGAGATGCAAGGGGTGTTCATGGATGACTGGCTGCGTTGCACCTCGAGCATGCTCCACGGGACGAATTATTTCCCGACACTTGAAGTACGGGGCGATTCACTCGCGCAATGTTTCAAAGGCGGTCCGCGCGATGGAGCCGAAAACGCGCGCCTGCTTTATCTCTATTCCATTGCAGCGGCGCGCAAAACGATCCGCCTTTCGCAGTCCTATTTCGTGCCGGACAATCTCGCGGTCGATATGCTGGTGCAGGCAGCGCAACGCGGAGTGAAAATCGAAATCATGACTCCGGGCATTATTGACTGGAACATCGTTCGGCGCGCAGCCCGCTCGCGGTGGGACCGCCTCATGGCTGAGCCCAATGTGCGATTCTTCGAATTCCAACCGGCCAAGTACCATTGTAAACTGATGATTGTCGATGATGCCTGGGTGACATGCGGTTCCATCAATTTTGATGACCGCTCCTTCCGCATTAACGGGGAAGCGAACATCAATGTCTACGATCCGATTTTCGCGGCCCGGCAGATCGAGATTTTTGAGCAGGACAAGGAGAAATCGCTGCGAATGTCCCGCCGGGAATTTCGACAGCGTCCCTGGTACATGCGCGCAGTCGAGAACTTCTGGGGCATCTTTCGCGGGATTTTGTGATCAAGTCCTCATTATAGAACCGCTTCCAGCAGAATTCGGGTCGGCTGGTTAAGAGGCAATTTCAGGGCAGCGCGCGTCGGCAGCCATTGGTAAGTTTCCGCTTCGTCATTGAGCTGCACGGTCTGTTCGCCGGGCGCCATGCACGTGTAATTCAGGAGGACGAAGTGCGCGTCGCGGTAAAACTCCTTTGAATGGATGCAGTCCTGGACCAGCACAAATTTTATCGCTTCGACCTCGAGAGCCGTTTCTTCTTTGATCTCACGCCGCAGCGCGTCTTCGGCCGCCTCGCCAAATTTGATTTTTCCGCCGGGAATCCCCCAAAGATCGGACCATTTGTGGGTGCGAATCATGAGTACCTCCGCTTTTTGGTTGTAGATCAACGCGCCGACCGTCGTGACAGGTGCGCTTGCTTGTTTCACTTCGGCGGAACTTTGTTCATTTCCCGGCCCGATCAACACCACGAATTCACCTTTCGGCGCGCGCCTCTTGTAAATATCGAGGAGTTCCTTCGGTTTGCCCCGAAGGAACTCCTCGAATTTCTTGGTCAGTTCGCGGGCCAGAACGACCTCTCGATCCGGCATCACCTCCATCAATTCGGAGAGAAGTTTCTCCACGCGATACGGCGATTCGTAAAGGATGATCGTTCCGGCTTGCGGTTTGAGTTGTTCGAGCCGGCGGAGGCGCTGGCTGGATTTGTGGGGCAGAAAGCCGGCGAAATGGAATTCATCCGCGGGCAGGCCGCTCGCCGTCAGAGCCGTGACCAGGGCGCAGGGGCCGGGGACACTTTCGACCCGCAGGCCGGCCTGAATGGCCGCCCGCACCACGCGCCCGCCGGGATCGCTGATCCCCGGAGAGCCGGCGTCCGTTACGAGCACGATTTTCTGACCTTCCCTGAGCCGGCCGAGAATCTCCTCGCTCCGTTTGGTTTCATTGAATTTAAAATAACTGATCAGCGGCTTTTTAATTTCATAGGCATGAAGCAGTTGTCCGGTGTGGCGAGTATCCTCCGCCGCGATCACGTCGCATTCGCGCAACACTCGCAAAGCGCGGGCTGTGATATCTTCGAGATTTCCGATGGGAGTGGCGACGAGATAAAGCGTTCCTCGAACCAGCGGTGGTGTTTCTTTCATTTTTTCCAAGTCGCGGAAGGAACTTTCGCAGGTTTGTTTCCTGACGCAATCTTCCGGTCGAAGGAGTGAAGCACCGTTTAATGGCAGGGCCACCCCCGATGCAACTTTGCCCGCACTGAATTTCGAACTGATACTCAAATCGGACCGATCCGGACTGGATGACCGTCTGGCGCAAATAGCCCGCATCTCAAGGCAACTTGACGGATCAAATAGTATGATCCGGTGAATGCGATACCAACCTGGCTGCGCGTCTTACCGCCCTGGGCGCGCTACGTTGGTGTTTGGGTTGCCTTGATGGTCGTTTGCGCGCCGCAAACGATTTCCTCTGGTGCGGCCAAATCGTGGTCAGAAGTCTTTTGGATTCAGTTCAACTATTGGACCACCTGGGCCGTGCTGGCGCCCGGAATATTTTGGCTCTGCACTCGGCTCTATGGAGGTCCGCGTACCTGGCAGCGCTACGTGCTCGGCATGCTGTTGGGTGTCGGCGGAGTTTCCGTTTTGCACCCGCTGATCGAGAATTCGCTGATTTTCGGCGAAGGCTGGGCGAAATGGCTTCTAGGGATTACCTCCGAGCGTCCCCGCGATTTCGGCTCGAAAGTTTGGTTCGCGGTGATGAAAGCCACTGGGACAAATCCATTCATGTTCGCAGTCATTGCGATTGTTTGGCACGCGTTGCGCTCCGTGCGCGATTTGCAGGCCAGGCAAATAAAGGAACTCGAACTGGAAGCGCGGCTGCGTGAAGCTGAAATGCAAGCCCTGCGAAGTCAGCTTAATCCGCACTTTTTGTTTAACACGCTGCATTCCATCGCGGAGTTGGTCCATCAAAACCCCGCGCTCGCGGAGCAACTGATTCTGCGCTTGGGCGAGTTGTTGCGCGAAGTCCTGGCCTCATCGGGCGAACCCGAAATTCCGTTGGCGGAGGAATGCCGCTTTATCAAGGCGTATTTGGCCATTGAACAGATGCGGCTTGGAGAGCGCTTGAAACTCGAATGGGATGTGGCGGATGACGTTCTTGGCCTGAAGGTGCCCAGCCTGATCCTTCAGCCGCTGGTGGAGAATGCAGTCCAGCACGGGATCGCTGCAACTGCTCGCCCCGGTGAATTACGAATTCGCGCCAGGCGTGAGAATGGCTTTCTACATCTGCAGGTCCGCGATAGTGGACCGGGTTTGCCATCTGATCCGCAAGCAAACGGAGGTATCGGCCTGTCCAACACGCAAACACGCCTGCGCGCGATCTACGGCGACCGCCATGAGTTCCGCTTAACGAGCCAGGACGGTCTGACCGTCGATTTACGACTGCCGGTAGATGCGCCGAAGAGGTAATGCATGACTCAACCCAGTTGCGGATCCTGATTGTCGATGATGAATCGGTGGCGCGCGAACGCTTGCGTCGCTTGATCAGCAACGTCGAGCGGGCGGCGGTCATAACCGAATCAGCCGACGGCTTCTCCGCGGCGAGTGCCTTGCGCACGCATGCCTTCGACCTGATTCTCCTCGATGTGCAAATGCCTGAAATGAGCGGCTTCGATGTAGTGCGCGCGATTGGCCCGGACCAAATGCCTCCTGTGATTTTTGTCACAGCTTTTGATCGATTTGCTCTCCAGGCTTTCGACGCCCAAGCGCTCGATTATTTGCTCAAACCATTCGGTGAAGACCGGGTAAGGCAAGCTCTCGCGCGCGCCCGCACCTTCCTCACGGGCGCGGGCAAGCTCCGGCACCAAAAGCAGATGACCGGTCTCCTTTCCATGCCCGAACGGACAGATTGTCTCCTCGTCAAAGATGGCGCTCGTGTGTTGCTGTTGCGACCGCAGGAAATTGATTGGGTGGAGGCGAACGGCGATTACGTGCGTTTGCACGCCGGGAGTGATTCGCACTTTATTCGCGCGACCATGACGCAGATGGAGGATCGCCTCGGCGGAAAAGGATTTGTGCGCATCCATCGGTCACGACTCGTGAATGTTGATCGAATTAAGGAGCTTCGACCTTTATTGCAGGGTGAATCCGTCGTCGTGCTCAAGAATGGCGCTCGACTGAATGCGAGTCAAAGCTGCCTGAAGCAGCTTCAAGATCGCTTCCATACGGTCGGGTAATCGTGAACTTCGTCGCATTTTTCTGAGGGTTCATCGCACATAAACGGTGATTTGTCGCATTTCGATTTTCTAAACCTGCGCGATGGATCAGTTGTCGAGTGTTATGAATTGCTCGACTCGGTTACACCAAACTTCTCGCCTTGGAGTTATTGAAAAACCAATGCGAGCCTTCACACTGATCGAACTGCTCGTAG
>DASYTB010000179.1:0-2808 GCA_036002705.1 Verrucomicrobiia bacterium | reverse complement strand
GGCGGAATTCATTCCGGGCGGGCTCGGGCGAAGTTTCCAGGGCCCAGCCTCGGACGCGGCGGGCGGCCCAGACCTGTAGATATGGATCGGGAGGTCCTTCCCGGGAGAGATAAAGCTTCACGAGGATCGGAGTGCCCTCGTCAGGCTTAAGAGCCAGATATTTCTTTTTTGCCGCGATTAGCGAACGCGTGCGTTCGAGATCGTTCCGAAGAAAGGCGGTTACACGGTCATAGGCCATGAGGTCTTGATCACTTTTGCGTTGAAGAGGGGCGAGGCGCTTTTGTTCCTCTTTGAGACATTTCTCAATGGGATCGAGCGAACCCGCGGGAGCCAGCGCCAGGAGTGCCGCAAAGACGTAGGGCACCTCTTGCACCACGACGAGCGAGCCGAGAAGCCGGTTATCGACGTGCTGCACGGCTTTCTGGATTTCGGCAGGTTCGCCAAAATCACCGGCGATCTGGCAAACAATGGCCTGCTTGCGAAATTCCTCCGGGGTGGATGGCGCTGGCGTCAGGAGCCGAAGCATTGGCTCGACAACATCCTTGCGTTCGTAGAAGCGAACTAACTCCATCGTTTTGGCCAAATCATCCGCATCGCCCTCGAGAATGGCGCGGCGTTTGACGAATTCACTGACTTGCGGTGGTGCAATCCCGCGCGGGGGGCGCATCGGCCCGTAGTGGCCGCCAAAGACAAATTTCTCCAAGGCTTCATTCGCCTGGGCTGGGAGGAGCCGAACGCGGGTAATTTGCATAAAGGTTACCAGGGTTGAAAGACCTGCGCGCCACGCGCAAGGAGACGTTGGACCGCACTAAGACGCGTTTCCGTAACTGCACCGCCCGGAACAGTGACCGCCCCGCGCAACTGATATTTGATCTGGACCGGATCATCGCAGATCCGTTTGCTTCCGAGCAACGTATTCTGTTCGGCGGTGCCGGCGCGCATCAACTCGGTGCGCGGATTTGCCTCAATGGCGTGAATCGCATCCATCATGACGTGACCCGATTCGTGGGGATAAGTGTAGGGCAACGTATCGGTTTCATCGAGGGTTGCGATGGTTCCGCCGGTGCTGGCGGCGCATTTCATGGCCATGATATTCGCAAAACGAACAGGAGCCTGCGCTGCGCGGCTGATATGCGTTCCGTCTGGCAGCACGATATCCGGGATATCATTGTCCGGGATGAGCGCGAGACCGCGCAAGCCGTTGTTGTTCCATTGATCGATCACGAAGCAGTCCATTTGATTGTCCGAGACGGTGCCCGCATGACAAACGCGCCGAATCGAAGGACTAAAGGGTGGAAGCAAGGTGCTGTCGTCGAGAGAGGAGAAGTTGATCCGCGCGACAGTGACGCCCACGCCCGCGTCGGTGCAGGCTTCATTCCGGATGAACACGCGCTGCCCACTCGAATGGGAAATAATAATGTCCGATGGAGGACTAACCGACGAATAAGCCGGCTGAACCGCAAAAACCTGTCCGGCAAAACCGGCAGGTAGCGCGGCGACGACCGCCGCGGCGACTTGCGCTGTGGTCATAGGACCACCGTTGGCGGCGACGGCTGCCTGCAAATTGATGTTCACGTTCACCGCGGGCGGAATTGGTCCCGCGCCGATGGGATGAAGTTCGAGGTCAAAAGTCAGCGAGGAACCCGCGCCACCTGCGGTCAGTCCCGTGGCATTCCCGCCATTGGGTTGTCCGATGCAGAGCATATCCGGAGGGGGTGGATCCAGCTCCTCAATCGCAGGGGCAACAAGGACCGGGCCAAAACCAGCTTGCGCATAGGTGCGCCGATACCATTTCGCGGTGCGGCGGTGCAGACCTTTGTCCGTAATTCCTCCCACCCGCCCGCCGGCAACGCCCGCGGTTGTCCGGAAGACATGGAAGCAAAGTTTAATTTTTTGTTTGTCCGGGGCGAGCGGGACGCTAGCCTGGACTTTACACTTATTCGGATCAGCCGCCTTGCAATCTTTTAGCACATAGGTTGCGCGGACTAACTGGTCGAGAATCTCGATCTTATCGGCATCGCCATTATTGCCATCGGCCATATCGGACGTAAAAAGGCCCTGGGCGGTGCCATCAGTCCTGAGCGGGTCACCCGAAATCGCTTTTAGATCTTCCTCATCGACGACCAGGCGGAGATAGCGCGAGCGATAGCCTTTGTAGGTTGGACTCGTTACCTTCTGGCACTTCACCTTCATTTTACGCAGGTTGGCTTGAGCGTCCGCGAAGGATTCGTGACCGGTTATAGAACCGTCCGCGGCCAGCACCGGCTTGAGCGCCTCGAGTTCGATCTCCAGATCGGCGCCACCATTCGGCTCGACAACCTCGACTTTAAAAGTATCGGGATCGGCATGGCCGAACGCATTGAAATTGAAACCCGTGGGAAGGGCGGAACGCCCATCATTGCCCGCCTTATCAGACACATAGTTGCTGACATTCAGAAAGGTTAAGCTCGCATCATCTTTATATGGTTTGTCGGGCGATCCATGGACAAAACGGATGGAGGGCGCGGGAATACCCTTGCGAACGAACTCATGCAACTTCTCGTTCGCCTTGTCTAAAACGTTCAGGACGATATCAGGAATGGTGACAATGTCTCCGGCCTGCAGCGGGCGGTTGAGAAACGGCGCGTTCGCCGGGTCGGCCCGAAGAGCGTCGCAATTGAGAAATCCGAACCGCGCGGCAATCGTGCAAAGCGTATCTTCGGCGGCGGCAGTGACAGTTTCTGGCATAGCAGTATCAGTTAGAAATCCAACGGCCTACTTTTCTTTCCATGAGTCTTTGTCCAGGTCCGGAAAAGTTACCTTGCAGCT
>DASYTB010000178.1:0-2651 GCA_036002705.1 Verrucomicrobiia bacterium | reverse complement strand
CGGGCGAGTCCGGGACACTGATAATCGTGAAAAACTGGTTGTGGACCGCGCCCCAGAAAACGTTGCTCGCGCCCGCGCGGTACATGTCTCGCGGTGTTCCCGGAAGACAGCCGAGGGTTTTGTTGGCAAACCACGGTTCGGTGATTTTGGCCGTGCCGTTGCCGTTGAACCACTCGAGGCCGAGGTAAGTGCTTTCATTGCGGTAGCTCACCGGCGCGGCAGTGCCGAGGACCAATTCACGCTCTGGCAAGGAGACTTGATTTGTGGAGCGATTCTCGTATCGAAGAGTTGCTTTTAGGAGATAATTGGTCGAGAGGCGAAATTCCTTAATCAGGACCAAACCATTCGGCATGGGCGCTTCAGCCCGAACAGTCTGACCGGTTTTGGTAAGCGTGAAGGCAAGAAGCGAATTGGCATCGCCCCGTTCAGTGGTACTAAAAATAGGGGTTGGAGCGCGTGCATCGAGAGTGATCACTTCGTTCGTGTTCGCCTTCTTTTTATCAGAACAGCCGACGTTCGCAGGGAAGTGGATCAGCTCGATATTCTTAATTCCGCCGCCGATCGAAGTGAAGGTGTAGCGGGCATCGAGCCCGTCCAGGGTCAGGGTGCGTTCCTCGCGTGGCGGTGCATTGGTGATCGGCGGAAGGCTGTTGGTGGAACTGATCGTTTCGGCGGAAAGAATCGGCGTAGCGCCTTTGTTCGCGGCCGAGCTCCGGTTGGTCGCGTTGGCGACGGAATTCGTGCGAGGCGGCGCAGGTTTCGGCGGAAAGATTCTATTCGTGAGGGGATACCACGCCAGCAGGAGCAGAAGTGAGGCGATAAGAATGATAAGCGATTTTCGATCCATCAGCGTGAAGTTGAGTTGCCGGGCGCTTCATCCCGGAGGGATTTTTGAAAATAGCCCGGCGTTTTAACGCCGGATTTGCTGAAAGCGGCCATCCTTTCGGCACTGAAGCCTTCGGGGCTACCTGTCCCGGCGTTAAAACGCCGGGCTACTATCGTTTCGTCCCTTCGGCACAAAATCGTCCGCAAGCGAGGAAAGCCGACGCGGTTGCGCTGGAAATCCCCACGACAGGGGCTTTTAGATGTGCGTGGATTAAGAGGAACTGGATCGTAGCCAGCTCCGCCGCAAGGGTGGCAACGAAGCAACCGGCGCAGTGTGAGAAAGGAGCCGCGAATTGCCCCATGATTTTGTATCGCTTCGATCGCGTAACAGGAACACGTCGGCGTAAACCGGCAGGTGGCATGGACACCGAACAGCGCGGATTTCAATGGCGAAAGGGCGAGACGATACAAACGCAACAGCGAAATCAGAACAATGCGGAGAGAGGACA
The DNA here is from genome assembly GCA_036002705.1 of Verrucomicrobiia bacterium. GTDB lineage: Bacteria > Verrucomicrobiota > Verrucomicrobiia > Limisphaerales > SXQI01 > DASVNK01. The sequence goes on along the minus strand of DASYTB010000178.1, from coordinate 1,317 downwards.
GAATCCCGTTGGGATTCACCGATTCGACGACGCGGGGTGAATTCATGTTACCTCCCGAAGCAACCTCGCTTGTTTCGCGGCGGAGAGAAAGTCCTTCTCCACTTCAGCGGCGGATTTATTGGCAATCGACTGGCGCGCGATCAGAACGAGATCGGCCGACGGGCTCAGGTGATGTTGATTCAATCGGAAGGATTCCCGGAGAAGCCGGCGCGCGCGGGTCCGAACAACGGCGCCGCCGATCTTTTTTGACGTGATCACGCCCAGCCGGGGAATGGTTTGGGCCACGTTAAATCTCCAGTTCAAGATCAAACATCCCTTTACCAGCCGTTTTCCCTCGGTTCGAGCCCGTTCGAATTCCCAGGTTTTCTGGAGCCGTTGGGCACGGGAGAACCGCAGCTTCTCTATTGGCCCGCCGGGCATGCCGGTGCTCGCGGCGGATTAGACCGGCGTGAGGCGTTTTCGACCCACCCGGCGGCGATTCGAAAGAATGCCGCGTCCGCTCTTGGTTGAATTCCGGCTGAGGAATCCATGCTGCCGCTTCCGGCGCATTTTTGACGGCTGATATTGGCGTTTCATAGAATTTCTGGAAATTGGTTGCCGGTCTCAGGAAGGCAAATTTGCTACTCGGCCTTCGCTGCCTTGGCTTTCTTTTCGCCGCTTTTTTCGGCCCTTTCGGCTTTTTCAGCCTTGGCTGGCTTTTCGGTTTTGGCTTCCTTGGCCTCGCCTCGAGGCGCTTTTCCTTCGCCCTTGTGCTCACCTTTGCCGGGCGTTCTTCCGCGAGGTCCCCCCTCTTTGCCGGACTTGGCTTCGGCTTTAGGGGCTTCCTTCTCCCGTTTCTGCGCGACCGCCTGGGCGGCGATGGCCGCTTGCACTTCCGGCGAGAGCGGTGTCGAGCTTTCCACTCGCACCTTCAGCGTGCAATTCACATCGTGGTGAAGATGCAGAGGAATTTCGTGCTCTCCCAGGTTTTTGATCGGCTGTTGCAGATGAATTTTGCGCTTGTCCACTTGCGCGTCATACTGATGGCGCAATTCATCAGCGATCGTTCCTGAAGTGACGGAGCCGAACAGCTTGCCGTCCTCCCCCGTGCGCATATGGATGACGAGCGTGAGCTTCGAAAGGGTCGAGGCCAGCTCCGTCATAGTGTGCAATTCCTTGGCTTCGCGGTCCACGCGGCGCTTTTGCAGCGCCTCGATCTGGCGCTTGTTCGCCATCGTGAGCGGAATCGCCAGACCCTGCGGAAAAAGGTAATTGCGCGCATAACCCGCGGCCACTTTCACATGGTCGGATTCAGCCCCGAGGCCGACGACATTGTGA
>DASYTB010000177.1:0-2985 GCA_036002705.1 Verrucomicrobiia bacterium | reverse complement strand
TTCAGGATCGAGTTTTGAGCAAGAGATCTTCCGCACCGTAGGGTCTACTTATCCTGTGTGCGACGCGATCCCTTCACAGCCGATTTTTAAGTCCGTTTTGATTCAGGCTTTTGCGGTTGTAAAACGAGCGATCAACTATTTTAAATCCAGAATCCCACATTTGTTCCGGAACTGGGCTTCAACAGAACCAAACGAACGGCGCCTGATGATGTCGGCGCGTATCAGTCCGATGGACGCCGTGAAAATCCCGGTTGGCGGATTGAAGATGGATTTAAACGCCGCCAATGACTCGTTAGCCTCGCGGGGAATCCGGCGAATCAAAACCCGGCCAGATCATTCAGAATTACTGAAGTGAGGTAAAGGGACTGGCCTTGAGGTCAGTGGCTACTATTCAAAGAGCGCCAATCCGTGCGAGGGGTCGCTTGCCTCCTGCGGCGTGAATTTCTCGACGTGTCCATCAGCCGAGCAGGTTATCCCCTTTTTCCCGTGATAAGTGGCGATCGGCTCGGAGGGATGCCAACTGCTTTCATCGACACCGAAGAATGTGGCCGTCTCACCCCCGACCGTGCTCGACATTAAACCCATTTGGAGGGTTCTTTCTTCGGCAAGCATGATCTTTCGTGAGGGGGAGCGGACCATCGAGAGATGAAAATGCTGATTTGAGCCCGCCTCGTAAGGCGAGGCCATTCCAGCGAGAGGGGACGATGAAGACCAATTGTTGGTCGTCCAAACGATTGTCCCCTGCAATGGCACGAATCCTCGAGGTCCCTCTGCCGAACCCGTGAAAGAAATCAAAAATCCATTTGCATCGTTGAGCGTGTAGCTGAACGGGTAAAGGTTTACTAACGGTAATAATGGTTTTGCCGGGTTGGCCCTGGCCGAGTGGTCGGCGGGACAGAGCAGCAGGTTGGTTGTCACACCGTTCAGGTAGCGCACAATGGGACTTTGGCTCAGCGGCCCTGGACTTTGCGGACCGTAATAAATCCAGTCTTCGCGCAGGGTGCCCCCATTGGCCGCAGGGAACGTGTCATTGGAATCGACCAGATAAAGCTGAAAGGCCAAACCGAGTTGCCGGATATTGCTCATGCAACGCGTCTCCCATGCTTTCTGCTTCGCCCGCGAGAGCGCCGGGAGGAGCAACGAGGCAAGAAGGGCAATGATCGCGATGACTACGAGCAGCTCGATCAAAGTGAAACCGCCTCCGACAGATCGCTTGCTGACTTTCATAGCACCAAAGGACCTTAGCCAGTGAATCAGAAGTGCTAAAGGTCAGCAACAGGGTTTTTCGGGCGAGGTGCCGCAAAGCTCAGCCCGCGTTTTTGACTTTTGTGTAAATGTTTTTTTCTCCAATAGAGGCTGTTGCGTTCGCTTCGGTCTTCTGACGAAATACGGGATGTGAGCCGGCCATCCGCCAACATATCGATAACGCCTGAAACGAGAAGAGAGCTTGTATGGTTTAAGTGGAATAGCCGCGTGATTCGTTGCACATTCCTTGGTGTTTGGTATTTGGTATTTAGTCATTGCGCGCTCGCGCAAACGCCGAATTGGATCTGGCACCCCAACACCAACTCCTCCACCGTTTACTTTCGGAAATCATTCCGAATCCCGCCTCGGACCTGGAACGCTCGCCTGACTTTCTCCGCGGACGACCAAGGCGAAGTCTTTCTGAACGGGGTTCCCGTCGCCCGTTGCATTGATTGGCGCAACCCGAGCCGCAGCGAAGTCAGCGTCCGTCTTAACCAGGGTGAAAACGTCATTGCCGTCAAAGCGGAGAACCGCACGGGGTCGGCTGGTCTTTTGGTTCATCTGAATGTCGGCGGCCAAACCAACATCGTCAGCGACACCACCTGGCTTGCCTCCACCAACGAGGAGTCCGGTTGGGCCAATCTCAATTTTGTGGCCGCGAACTGGACTCATGCCATCAGCCTCGGCGAGCACGGCGCCCAACCCTGGGGTGACGTCCTTTTCCGCGCCGCCGCCACTCCCGCCGAATCCATCAAAGTCCCGGATGGCTTCCGCGTTGAACTCCTCCGCTCGGCCGAACCCAACGAAGGCTCCTGGATCTGCATGACCTTCGACGACCGGGGCCGAATCATCATCTCCCCGCAAGGCGATCAACGGCCGCTCCTCCGCTTCACGCTCGACGCTGGAAACGTCGCGAAAGTCGAACCCGTCGCCTCTGGGATGCATTACGGCATGGGCCTCCTCTACGCGTTCGACAGTCTCTACGTGAACGGCCACGGCCCGAACGGCACCGGGCTTTACCGCCTGATTGATGAAAACAAAAACGATCAATACGAAACCAACGAAATCCATTTCCTCAAAAAATTCGAAGGCGAAAGCGAGCACGGTTATCACGGCCTCGCGCTCGGCCCCGACAAACACATCTACATCATCAATGGCAATGGCACCAAACTCCCCGAAAGCATCTCGACGAACAGCCCGTACCGTAATTACGCCGAAGACTCCCTCTCCGGTAGCATCGGCGACACCGACGATCAGGACGGCTCGAAAGCTCCGAACTGCCACGTCCTTCAAACTGACGCCGAAGGCCACGAATGGAAACTCTGGTGCGGCGGCATGCGCAACGCCTACGCCATCGACTTCAACGAAGACGGCGAACTCTTCACCTTCGATAGCGACATGGAATGGGATTGGGGCACTCCCTGGTATAAACCCACCCGCATTCTCCATCTCGTCTCCGGCGGCGAATACGGCTGGCGCGACGGCACCCGGATGTGGGCCGATTGGTATCCCGATTGCCTTCCGCCCGCCTGCAACATCGGTATCGGCTCACCCACCGGCGTAAAGTTCGGAGCCAAAAGCAACTTCCCCGAAAAATATCGACGCGCTCTGTTCGTCCAGGATTGGTCCTATGGACGAATTCTCGCAGTTCATCTCACATCAAAAGGCGCGAGATACACGGGCCAATGGGAAAATTTTGTTCAAGGAACCCCGCTGAACCTAACCTCTCTCGCGTTCGGT
>DASYTB010000176.1:0-3099 GCA_036002705.1 Verrucomicrobiia bacterium | reverse complement strand
GAGGGCCGCCCATTGCGTCCTTCCCGAGAAGGACGCATTTGAACAGGATTGCTAACGAATGTCTTTTAGCAGCCGCGGTGCCATCCGTTTCATTCCGGGCGCCTTTCCTGGCGGCCGAAAGAAACCAATGACGGGGAAATGCTTTAGCTCTAAACACTTGCGGTGCGTTTGGCGGCCTTTTTGAGGCATTTAGGACCCCGTCGAGGCAACCGAAAGGCTGTTTCTTTCGCTCCAGGTTCTTAGAGTTGCGAAATAATCTAAAAACCGATTGGGGAGTGGCAGCAAATGGTTTGGGGGAAAAGAGCTTGCACGAAAGTTTGACAATTGTGTTACGACTCAACAGTATCGATTCTTTCAAGTGAAAACCCTGATCAGGAAAGCCCTCGTCGTGGCCGCGCTCTGCGTCGGCTCTGCCTCCATTACCCCCCAAGTTTATGCTCAGCATGGCCTTTTACGGGAGATTTACCCAAATCTCAACTCCACGGGCGACATAACATCCCTGACTTCAAACGCGAATTACCCGAATAACCCGGCTTCCGTCACGGTCATTTCCGAGTTCGAGGCCCCGGATAGCCAGGGAGATTTATATGGCCAGCGCGTTCGCGGGTATGTCGAAGCACCGGAAACCGGCGACTATACCTTGTGGATTTCCAGCGACGACCAGTCGCAGCTTTTTTTAAGCAGCAGCGAACAGCCCGAAAACAAGGTGAAGGTCGCCGAGGTTTTTAATTATACGGGTCCGCGCCAATGGGACGCCGAGCCCAATCAGCAATCGTCGCCCATTCATTTGGATGAGGGAAAGCGTTACTATATCGAGGCGATCATGGTCAACGGATTTGGCGACTCGCATTTGGCAGTGCGGTGGCAATTGCCCGACGGCACGATTGAAGAACCGATCCCGAACGAAAGGGTTTACGCCGAATTAATTCGACCCACGATTACACGGCAACCGCCCAATGTGACGGTTGCGGAGGGGCAGCCAGCGACCTTTACCGTGCAGGTGGCCAATCGCGCGCCGATTTCTTATCAATGGTACCGCAACGATGTCGCCATTCCGGGGGCGACCAATGCCAGTTTCTCCATTCCTGTCACTGCCGTCACGGACAGCAGCAGCCGCTTTCAGGTGCGGTTATTTAACGACTTCGCCACCAACGGGGTCGCCAGCACGATCGCTTTTTTGACGGTGAACCGTGATACCACACCACCCACGATTGTCAGTGTCCAGACCTCCGGCGAAAGCGATTTGTTGACGGTCACATTTTCCGAACCCGTCGATCCCACGACCGGAACGGACCCGGCGAACTATACCGTTCTGGGCGGGCCGCAGGTTTTAGGCGCAAGCTTGGACTCCTCGGGCAGGACCGTAATTTTGAAAACCACGCCAATGGGCATAGGCCAGAGCTATACCGTTCTGATCAATAATGTTCTGGATCGTTCCAGCCTGGGGAACGTAATCGAGCCAGACACCACCGCTGATTTTGCTTTTGGCTTTAGCCCATTGGATTCCGACCTGGTTTATGGAAAACCGGAAAGTCCGGGACCATCCACGCGGCGCACGGCGTTAACCTTCTCGGAAATCATGTACCATCCGGCGCCTCGCACCGACGCGCGAAATGTGAAATTTATCGAGATTTATAATAGCGGCGCGACGCTGGAGAGCGTCGGGGGATACAGAATCACAGGCGCGATCGATTACACCTTTCCGGAGGGGACCTTCATTCCCGCCACCAACTACGCCGTTGTCGCGGCGGTCCCGGTGGACATGCAGATCCTTTACGGCCTTCCCAAAGTCTATGGACCATTCACGAACGATCTGCCGGATTCCGGCACGCTTCGGCTGCGAAACCGCCAGGGGGCCGTGCTGCTGGATTTGACTTATGATTCCAAGGAGGAGTGGCCGGTCGCACCGGATGGGGAAGGGCCATCGCTGGTCCTGGCCCGCCCATCCTACGGTGAAGCCGATCCCAGGGCCTGGGCCGGGAGCCAGCTCGCAGGCGGTTCGCCGGGCAAGGCCGAGCCGGTTTCAGCGAATCCGTATCGCGGCCTGGTTATCAATGAATTTCTCGCCCACAGTTCGACTCAGCTCAATTTCGTCGAGCTGTATAATTACAGTTCTCAGCCGATTGATCTTTCCGGCGTTCTCATCACAGATAGTCTCAATACCAATAAATTTCGGATTAAGAACGGCACTACCATAGCTCCCTTCGGCTTTGTCAGCTTCGATGAGATTGATCTCGAATTTGCGCTCAGCGCGGGCGGAGAAAGGCTCATCGTCCGGAACCCGCAGCAGACTCGCGTCATCGATACGATCAAATTCGGCGCCCAGGCGAATGGTCTTTCGACCGGCCGCTTTCCAGATGGAAGCCCTGAGTTTCAGGTGCTGAGCCAACCAACCCCGAAGGGGGCGAATAGCCGTCCATTGCTTCCGGGCGTCGTGATCAACGAAATCATGTACAATCCGATCTCTGGAAATGGAGACGAGGAGTATGTTGAACTTTACAACCGAAGTGCAACCAATGTGGATTTGACCGGATGGCGCATTGGAGGCGGGATCAGCTTCGCCTTCACGCAAAACACGATTTTGGCGCCGGGCGCGTACCTGGCAGTCGCGAAAAACGTTGATCTCCTTCGCACCAATCATCCTGGGACGCTTGGCACGAGCAACAGCGTCGGGAATTTCAACGGGAATTTGTCCAACTCTGGAGATCGCGTGGCGCTGGAGCGTCCGGAAGTAATCATCGCGACAAACGCGACAAGCCACGCGACCAACGTCTATTATGTTGTCGTGAACGAAATGAAATACGGCACGGGCGGACACTGGCCCACGTGGGCCAATGGTGGTGGCAGCAGCATGGAATTGGTCGATCCAAATTCGAACAACGCGGAGGCAGCAAACTGGGGAGACAGCGATGAAACGCAAAAAAGTATTTGGTACACTTTTGAGCGGCGCGGCATTTTGGATAACGGCCCGACCAACAATACGGCGCAGACCAGCCCGATCCGAAATTTGCATATCTTTTTGGAAGGCGCTGGCGAAGCGCTCCTGGATAACGTTCAGGTCTTCAGGGACGGGCAGCCGAACGTGGTGAGCAATCCCGG
>DASYTB010000175.1:0-7082 GCA_036002705.1 Verrucomicrobiia bacterium | reverse complement strand
AGTTGGACGCTGGCGCGCTCGAATTGGAGAACTTCGCGGCTGGCATCAACTACATCCAGATAGCCGACAAAGCCGGCTTTGTAACGGGTATCCGCGAGTGCGGCGGCTTTGCGCGCGTTCGCGAGCGCGCGGTCCTGGGCTTCCTTCTGGGTGGCGAGGAATTTGATGGTCGCGAGACTGTTTTCCACGTCCCCAAAGGCGACCAGCACCCGCTGGCGATAACGCGCGATGGCTTCTTCATGGGCGGCGTTGGCTCGCGCTTTTTCGGCGCGAATCCGTCCGCCGGAAAAGATAGGAAGCGAAACACTCGGGCCTAAAGACCAGATGCGGCTTTCCCAGTTGAAAACGCTATCAAAATCCGCGCTGAGAAATCCGGCGGTGCCGGTCAGGCGCACCACCGGAAAGGCGGCCGCGCGAGCGATACCTACGCGGGCATTGGCGGCTGCGATTTGACGTTCGGCTTCCGCTACGTCCGGACGGCGTTCCAGCAGCTCGGAAGGCAGCCCTACGGGAACGAGCGGCGGCTCGGGGTTCCAAAAGGTGCTGTTGCTCGCGTCGGCGGCGACGCGAAAATTTGAAGGATTATTCGCCGTCAGAATGGCGAGGGCGTTTTCCAGTTCCGCGCGCTGGCGGGCGAGGGCGGCGGCTTCCGCTTCGGTGTTGGCCAGTTCCGTTTGCGCACGGGCGATATCGAGATCGTTCCCGATGCCGGCATCAAAGCGGCCTTTGACCAGCGACAACTGTTCCTGGCGGAGACCAACGGTTCGAGCGACCGCCGCAACTTCGGAATCGAGCGCGCGCAGTCGAAAATAATTTACCGCGACATCGGCTTGCAGGGTGAGGAGAAGATTTTGATAGGCGGCCGCGGATGCCGCGGTTTCGGCGCGAGCAGCTTCGAACCCGTGGCGCACCCGCCCGAAAATATCGATTTCATAGCTTAGGTCGATTGGGGCGCGAATCGTGGTGGCGGTGATGGCGCCGAAGCTAGGCTCCTGGTTGGGCGAGTAGCGTTCGCGGCCGTAAGCTGGGTCCACGCTGATCTCGGGAAAGAGCGCGCTTCGTGCCACGCGGGCGGTCGCTCGCGATTGTTCGAGACGCGCCAGAGCGGCCTTCAGCTCGTAGTTTGCCGAGAGGGTTTGCTCCTCGAAATGGTTCAATACCGGATCACCGAAAAGCTCCCACCAATGATCTTTGGGCAGGTGGTCCCGTGGCGCGCCTTCCTTCCACGTGCCGAAAATCTTCGTCCCGTCCGCTGGTTGTTGAGGTGATGCCATTTGAGCAATGGCGTTTGAACGAGCGGCCTCGATTAATTGCGCTTCGTAGGCAGCATCCGCCTGATTGGCTGGAGTAACTTGAGCGATTTCTGCCTGAGGTTTTTGGGCTTCGATGCCCTGTAGTTGCACCCGCGCGGACCTATGGGCGGGGGCAACAGGTGTTGCCGGCGAACCATACTTATAACTCGCCGGCACCGCCACGTCCGCCAACGTGTAATCCGGTCCCACCATCGCCGATCCATTCGCGGCACCCGCTAATAGAAGAAGCATGACGGTTCCCGCAGTGATGCTCCGCGGCACGACCGGCGCAGGCGAGGGAGTACTCGCGGTTCTCACGCGTGCCTTCGGGCCAAGCTTCATTAAAACCTGATAAAACACTGGTGTTAAAAACAGGCCGAAGAGCGTCACGCCAATCATGCCAGAGAACACGGCAGTCCCCATGGCGCGACGCATTTCGGCGCCTGCACCGGTCGAAACCACAAGCGGAAACACACCGGCGATAAAGGCAATCGAAGTCATCAGAATTGGACGCAGCCGCAGGCGGCACGCGGCGAGCGCGGCTTCGGCGGGCGAAAGCCCTTCATCTTGCTTCGCTTTGGCGAACTCGACGATCAGGATTGCGTTTTTGCAGGCGAGGCCCACTAGGACGATCAAGCCGATTTGAGTAAAGATGTTATTATCGCTATGCGATAGGAATACTCCCGCGATGGCAAAGAGCAAACAGAGCGGCACGATCAAAATGATCGCGAGCGGCAGCCGGAAACTCTCGTACTGCGCCGCCAGCACGAGGAACACCAGCAGGATACAAAGCGGATAAATGATGTAACTCGTGTTTCCGGCCAGGATCTTCTGGTAGGTCAGCTCCGTCCATTCAAGGTCCATTCCCTGCGGCAATGTTTCCCGCGCGAGCTTCGCGATCAGCGCCTCCGCTTCTCCAGAGCTGACGCCCGGTGCCGGCGCACCGTTAATATCCGCGCTCACGTAGCCGTTATACCGCAGGGCGCGATCCGGTCCGTAAGTCTCCTTGACCCGCACCAATGAGCCGAGCGGCACCATTTGTCCTTTGTCGTTCCGCGTCTTGAATCGCGTGATATCCTCCGCGCTGTCGCGGAAAGGAGCATCCGCCTGAGCGATCACCTGATAGGTGCGGCCAAAGCGGTTGAAGTCATTGACGTAAAGCGACCCGAGGTAAATCTGCATCGTTTCAAAGATATTGCCCAGAGGAACACCCTGGGACTTGGCTTTCTCGCGATCCACGTCCGCATCCAACTGTGGCACATTCAGTTTAAAGCTGGAAAACACTCCCGCGAGACCGGGAGTTTGATACGCTCTGCCAACTAGCTCCTGGGTCGCCGCATAGAGCGCTTCGTAACCGAGCGAGGCGCGATCCTGAACTTCCAGCTTGAACCCGCCAATCGTGCCGAGCCCATTAACCGGCGGTGGCGGAAAGATGGCCACGAATGCGTCTTGAATCTCGGCAAACTGCTGTTGCAGCGCGCCGGCAATGGCCAATCCACTTAGCGCCGGTGAATGGCGCTGCTCGAACGGCTTTAAGCAAACAAATACAATTCCCGCGTTCGGACTGATGCTGAATCCGGAAATAGAAAGGCCGGGAAAGGCCACCGAACTTTCCACGCCCGGTTGCTTGAGCGCAATTCCCGACATGCGGCGAATAACTGCTTCCGTTTTATCAAGAGAGGTAGCGTCCGGCAGTTGCGCGAAGGCAATAAGATATTGCTTGTCCTGCGTCGGCACGAAACCGGTTGGGACCTTATTAAAACTCCATGCTGTGAGCGCGATCAGTCCCGCGTAGAGCATCAGCGCAATCGCGCTTTTGCGCATCACCCGGTTCACCCCGCCAGCATACTTGTGCCCTGACCATTCGAAGAACCGATTGAAGGGCCGAAAAAACCAGCCGAAAAGGCGGTCAATCCCGCGCGAGAGCGTGTCGCGTTTCAGTCCGTGCGGCTGCAATAACACCGCGGAAAGCGCGGGGCTGAGCGTGAGCGAGTTGAAAGCGGAAATCACAGTCGAGATGGCGATCGTAATCGCGAACTGCTTATAAAATTGCCCGGTCAATCCGCTGATAAATGCAGTAGGAATAAAGACCGCGCAAAGCACGAGCGCGGTCGCGATAATCGGGCCGCTGACTTCGTTCATCGCGCGCCGCGTCGCATCCAAGGGCGACAATCCGAGCGCGATATTCCGCTCGACATTTTCCACGACCACAATCGCGTCATCGACCACAATGCCGATCGCCAGAACCAACCCGAAAAGTGAGAGCGCGTTAATCGAAAAGCCGAGCGCGTGCATGATCGCGAAGGTCCCCACAAGCGAGACCGGCACCGCGGCCAGCGGAATGATCGACGCCCGCCATGTTTGCAGAAAAATGAGCACGACGACGACCACCAGCAGGATCGCCTCGATCAATGTTTCCACCACTGCTTTAATCGAATCGCGCACGAAAATGGTTGGATCATAGACGACCGAGTAATCCACTCCCGGCGGGAACTTCTGTTTCAATTCCTCCATCTTGGCGCGCACGTCCTTCGAGAGTTGAATCGCGTTCGAGCCGGGTAATTGGAAAATCGGGATGGCCGCCGCCCGCTTGTTATTGAGCAAACTGCGCAGTGAGTATTCCGAAGCGGCGAGTTCAACCCGCGCCACATCCTTTAGCCGCAAAGGTTCACCGTGCACCCCTGTCTTGATAATGATCCGCTCGAACTCTTCCTCCGTGATGAGGCGGCCCCTTGTGTTCACGCTCAACTCGAATTGAGCGTCCTTGACCGGTTGCTGGCCAATGCTTCCCGAGGCGACCTGAACATTTTGCTCGCGAATCGCAGCCACAACTTCACTGGCAGTCAATCCGCGCGCGGCCACCTTGTCGGGATCGAGCCAGACTCGCATCGCATAATCACCCGAGCCGAACACCTGCACCTGCCCCGCGCCGGGAATGCGAGCCAGTTCGTCTTTTACATAGAGTACCGCGTAGTTCCGGAGATAAACTTCATCGTAGCGTTCGTCGGGCGAGAAGAGATGGACCACCAGTGTGAGATCCGGCGAAGATTTCAATGTCAGCACACCCAGGCGTCGGACCTCTTCCGGCAGTTTGGGCAGCGCTTGCGAAACGCGGTTCTGCACCTGCACCTGGGCGTTATCGATGTCCGTGCCGAGCTTAAAAGTCACCGTCAGCGTCATTACGCCGTCCGCCGTGGACTGGGAAGACATGTAAAGGCTGTTCTCAATGCCGTTGATCTGCTGCTCCAGCGGGGCCGCTACTGTTTCAGCGATCGTCTTAGGGTTTGCGCCAGGATAAACAGCCCGCACGACCACCGTCGGTGGCACAATCTCCGGGTATTCGCTGATGGGCAGCAGAGGAATGGAAATCGCGCCAATGATCAAAATCAATAGCGACAACACGCCCGCGAAGATTGGACGCTGAATGAAAAAATGCGAAAAGCGCATAGAATTCAATCCGTTTTACGATTAACGCTGCGCTAAACCTTTCTGCGCGTCTCCTGCGGCTCGTTCGGCGATCACCGGCATTCCAGGACGCACTCGAGCCAGGCCATTCACGACAATTTGTTCGCCCGGGTGAAGCCCTGAACGCACCACCCGCATCCCATCTACCGTCGGGCCAAGCTTGACCTGCCGATATTCCACCGTGTTCGACACGGAAAGAGTGAGAACAAATTTTTGCGCCTGGTCCGTTCCGATAGCGCTCTCATTCACGACCACGGCGGAATAATCGTCGCTGAGCGGGACGCGAATGCGCGCGAAAAGGCCTGGAACAATTGATCCGTCCTCATTGGGAAAAACGGCGCGGAGCAGGATGCTCCCTGTTCCGGAATCAAGGCGATTATCAAACGACTCAATCGCGCCGTGATGCGGAAAACCATCTTCGTTGGCGAGTTGCAATTCCACCGGCATCTTACCTTCGCTATCGACGGGAAGCTTTTGGGTTCGCACCAGCGCGTTGAATTTCAAGAGCGATTGCTCATCAAAATCCGCGTAAACATAGACCGGATCGACCGTGACAATCGTCGTGAGCAACGTCGCGTTTCCGGCCACGCCAGAAACAAAGTTGCCGGGCGTTACGAGCGCGCGGCTGACGCGGCCATTGATCGGCGCCCGGATTTCGGTTAGTTCCAGATCAAGCTTGGCGAAGTCCCGCGCCGCCTCCGTCGCCAGGAGCGCAGCCTTGGCTTCGTGAAAGCGCGCCTGTCTTGTTTCGGCTTCCTCCGTCGAAATGGCTTTGCTGCCAAGAAGTTGCTCAGTTCGCTTCGCCTCGCGATCGGCATTTTCATAATGCACCTTCGCCTGCTCGCATTCCGCTTTGCGCCGGTCGAACTCGGCCTGATGCCATCGTGGATCTATCCTAAAAAGAATGTCCCCTTTCTTCACCAGTTGGCCCGATTGGAACCCTACGTCCTGAATGTGCCCGGAAACCCGCGGGCGTACTTCCACCGTCTCAATCGCTTCCGTTCGTCCCGTAAACTCCTGCCACTCGACAACGTTCCTCTGCGCTACCGAAGCGACCGTCACTTTCGGCGCCTGCATCTGCGGCGCCTGCGGGTTGGCGTGTCCGCTGCATCCCAGGAAAATCAAAGCAGCCGTTGTCTCCGCGACCAGGCCCATCACTATTTGCTCCGGTTTCATCTGCGCCTTAGAATTCCAATAGTTGTCTATCTAGTAAACTACACGAAAGAGGTAAGGGCTCGTTCCATCCGCGAAGTCTTCTTTTCTTCCGGGACGCCCAGTAACTGAAACGCTCCCCGCGCGGCGTCCCGAAGAATTTCCAGGTCGTTGCGAATCCTGGCTTCCGTGAGCAGTCCCTGATAAAATGTAAAAAGCATTCGGGCCTTCATTCCGGGATCGGGCGCGTGCACCAGACCGGCGGCATGCGCCTCGCGAATCGCGGATTCAAAATACATCCGCTTGTAGTTAAGGACCTCTTCGATCTTCTTCTGCAGCTTCGACTCCTGCGTGCTGACTTCTGCGCCGAGCGCGAAAAGCGGGCAGCCCAAAACGCAGCCAAACTGCTTCTTCGCCTCTGTTTGGGCCCTGTAAATGTATTCTCCAAGTTTCTTGAACCGTTCCAGAGGAGGAACGATCGGCGAAAAAATCGCGTCCAGCTCGCGGCGGCGCTCCTGCCAGTCCGCGTCGATGGCGGCAATCGCCAGGTCCGCTTTGCACTCGAAGAAATAATAGAAACTGCCCTTCTTTACGCCGGCCTTGGCGCAGATGTCATCAATCGTAGTGCTGCCGTACGATCCAACCCAAATGAGCTGGCCGATGGCTTCCATCAAACGTTCTTTGGCGTTGCTGATTCGTCCCATGCAGTCTTGAATTCCCAGCCCGGCGCTGAGAGTATTTCTTATAAAGGAAGTTGACTAAATGGTCAACAAACAGTTGAACTCCCGTTTTCCGAAACGGAATTTCGCTGGTTCGTCTATCGTCACCTTCACCACGGACTTTAGCCCCGTGACGGTTTCCGCCGCGTGCTCGAAGGCGTCCTCGCGAGCATCCCTCCCCGTTCGTTCTTCCTCGGGATATTCGTGGCGAGGCATTCGCTCCTCGCGCTGCCTCTGCCTATTTTCCGACAGGCACGATTCACGTCGGTCCTTATGCTCACTACGGGACCGTTATCAAAAACTTACCCGTGTAGCGCGTCGGCACACGGTAATTGATTGGGCGGAGAGACTTCCACTTCGGCAAAGGTAGTCTTCGATAAACCGGCGAATTGTTGGGTGCAATCGGATCGCACGACTTCCTTGAAATCGAGCTCAACAGCCGCTCCACGGCTGC
>DASYTB010000174.1:0-3691 GCA_036002705.1 Verrucomicrobiia bacterium | reverse complement strand
TCCCTTGTAGGTCGGCTGACCATGACAGATCTTTGGACCGGGCACGATGAATTGGCCCATCAAGCCGTGGTTGGGATTCTTTGGCTTTCATGCAGCGCTTGAATACTGCCTGCGACTGAAGTGTTGGCTGCACCTCGGATTCCGGACGCAATTTTCCACACTGCGTGGGATTCCATTGAAAACTGATTCCTAGCCAGCCCCGCTTGCTCGTTACGCATGCACTTGTTCGGTCGAGGCGGGGGTGGATTCAGGTTGAATGGATTCGATGTCGGTTGAAACGTCCTCCGGCCGAGCCGGAGCGACTGGCGGCTGGTAGGCCCCGATGGAATCGATCCGGAAACGGCGTTTATTACCATCCATATCGAGATCAACCTCTTCCCCGGCCTTCCGATTGAGGAGGGCCTGGCCGACGGGCGCGAGATAACTGATGATGCCCTTCTCCGGGTTGCTGTCCCACGCGCCGAGAATCGTGAACGTTTCGGCGTGGTTGTCGGTCAAATCCGTCACTTGGACGCGCGTCCCGAGGCTGACCTGATCGGTCTTGGCGTTGCCGAAATCCATGCCGCGCGCGCGTACTAGTTGCTGTTCGAGTTCCGATTTGCGGCGCATCAGGACTTTCTGCATTTCCTTGGCCGCTTTGTACTCGTGATTTTCTCGCAAATCACCGTAGCTGCGCGCGATGGCGATTTCCTTGCTGTTGGCGGGAATCTTTTTCTGGACGAGTTCCGTATATTCGTTCTTCCGGCGCTCCAGGCTTCCCCACGAAACGAGCAGAGCGGCATCCTGCTTGGTCTGTTCGCCGGAGATGAGCGATTGGACGGCCGGATAGGTTTTGACAATGCGCGCCAGAAGCGAGCGTTTGTCCATGTCGTCGAAACAGGGCGAAAGCTGCAGAGCGCGAGTCAAATCCTTGATGATCTCGAGGTCGGCCGATCCAATCAGCTCTACCAACAGACTCTGATCATTCATGATGTAGTCACCGAGCTTGTTCGAGCGGCGTGACTCATTGTTGAACTGGTCGCGTTCCATCGAGGAAAGCATGGCCCGGAAAACTTCCGGGCCGAGGATATCCGCAAAGGCGTCACTGCGCTCCTTGGCCATCCAAAGGAGCAGTTCGCTCGAAGCCGCGTGCTGGCTGATGAGCCGGGCGAGTTGATCTTTGAGCGCCTGCAACCTCCCTTCATGAATAAGCAGCGCGGCAATTTCACCAGCCAGCTTGGTCGAAGTGTTATTAATCCCGTACAGCAGCATCTCCGACCAGTTGATCGGATTGGCTTCCTTGAAAGATTGCAGCGCGCGTTTGTGTTTGGCGGCGGAGACCGCTTCGAGAATGGTCCACGGCTTGTTGACCTGAGACCAAATGGCGGCCGGGTTCAGTTCGTTCGCCTCCGCTGCCAGGCCAGCCAGGCCCCGCAGTTCGTCACGAAGAAAAATCGCTTCCAGCGCGAGAGCGGGCTGCGTCCGCTGATGAGTTTGAATATCGGCATCCAGGCCCGTAATGACTTCATTGAGAACGGACGTATCACCGAGATCAGTGAAGCTTTTAACAAACTCGTTGCCGACCACGATTTTGGCCTTCAAGCCTTTGGCCGCGCGAAAATCCGCAATCAGCCGGTCCTTGAGAGATGTTTCCTGGACTTGATAGACGACCGGCTCAGTTTTCTTGGTTGGGATCTGAAAATGGCCGTCTTTCTTCATTTCTTTTTTGGCCATTTCCCACCATTTCTTCCAATCCTCGGTAATTACGTCCGGCACTAGCAACTGCTGAATTTGATCCACCGTGGCTTTGCCGCTATAACTCTGGAGAACAAGCTTGATCAGATCGAGGTGATGGAGCGCGGCCATTTCACGGAGCTTCGGCAGTTCGTTGTACTTACGCGCCAGGATGTGATTGGCGGGAATCGCCTTGAGAGAATCCGCGGCAAAGGCCAGGTCCATAGCGTGGCCAGGCCGGCCTTGAAAATCGATGACGACCTTTGAGAAAAGCCAGTCCCAGGTCGCGACTTTCCCCACACCCCAGCTCCGATGAAATACATATTGATCCGTTCCAACCGCAATCAACGGTTCAATTTGCTGGCGGGAAATCTTGCCAGCCGCCGCTAATTTCTCGAACTCTTCTCTCATAAACTTTAAACCTACCGCTTCGCTTCCCAATAGACCAGTGGCATTATTATTCAGTGACCGGAGAAAAACCAAGAGAAATTGCCGTGCGAATTCTGCTCGCGCGGCAGCAAAGGCAATTCGTTGAAGACCTCCTGGAACACGCTTTGCGAGGCGTCGTTCTGAAGCGCGAAGATCGCGGATTCATTCAGGAATTGGTCTATGGCGTGGCTCGGTGGGAACTGACGCTTGATTGGTTGATCGCCCGGAAAACCAGTGGCAAATCGCAAAAGCCGTTTATCCAAAATGTCCTCCGGCTTGGCTTATACCAAATGTTTTGGCTGGATCGCGTTCCCAGCTACGCGGCGGTGAATGAATGTGTCGAGCTTTGCAAAAAGCGCGGGTTTCTCGCGGAGTCGAAATTTATCAACGCCATTCTCCGCCGCTATGGCCGCGAGGTCGAGGAAACCCGGCGGAAACTCGATGACGTTCGCCAGACGAACCTGGCGCGCGGCTTTTCCCATCCGGACTGGCTTTGTCGCCGTTGGGAGCAGCGCTGGGGAAAGGCGACCACGGTTGAATTGCTGAATTGGAACAACACACCGCCGCCGACTTACGCCCGCGTTAACGAAATAAAGGCCCGCCCGGAGGAACTGCGAGAATCGTGGAGAGCCGAAGGAGTCGAGTTTTCTGAAACCTCATTTGAATGGGTTGCTCCGATGACCATTTTCCGGCTCGAAGCTCATCCTGCTCTTGCCGAATTGAAGTCTTTTCAGACGGGCTTGTTCTATATTCAAGATCCAAGCACCGTGGTCGCCGTTCAGATGCTCTCTCCGCGGAAAGGCGAAGCGATTCTCGATCTTTGCGCAGCTCCGGGCGGCAAGACCACCTGTATCGCGCAGTTAGTCCGGAATGGGGGGCGTATCCTGGCCGAAGATCTTGACCCGGATCGGCTCAAGAGGGTCAAAGAAAATGCGGAACGGCTCGGAGCAATCAGTATCACCACGGATTCCGCAGCCTTTCCACGGGATACCACGTTCGACCGAATTCTGGTCGATGTTCCTTGCTCGAATACCGGGGTGATACGACGGCGTGTGGAGCTTCGATGGCGGCTGAGGCCGGAAGAGATTCAGCGTCTCGCGCTGACTCAATTGAGCATTCTACGAGCTGCCGCGCGCCGTCTCCGCGCCGGCGGAACCCTTGTGTACAGCACGTGCAGCCTTGAACGCGAAGAGAACCATGGCGTCATTCGAGAGTTTTTGAATGAACACCTCGGCTTCAAGCTCGAAGCGGAGCGGGAACTTACTCCAATGGCCAATGGCGTGGACGGCGCGTATTGCGCGCGTTTGCTCTCGGCGTGAGCGCCTGTCCAGCCTTGAACAGCAGGAGGCGGGGCTTCGCCAACTCATGCTATGAACCCTCCCCGCCTCCCGAAGGTGAGAGGCCACGCGCTAGTAAGGCATCAGCGTACGCGGCTTCCCAAACAGATACGTACGGCAGTCGAAAAACTTTCTCAATGAGGGTTTTCAGTAAATCTCATTAGGTGAGCATGTCATTTGCCTACCGTGGCGCGGAGTTTGGGAGCTTTCGC
>DASYTB010000173.1:0-5501 GCA_036002705.1 Verrucomicrobiia bacterium | reverse complement strand
GGAGTGAGGCGCTGGACATCCACGGCAATTTTGACTGTGTGTTGACCGCTGCCGAGAATCACGCCGCGAACGGGGCTGACATCGCTGTAGTCGCGACCCCAGCCAACGGTGACATGTTGGTCCGAGACCAGAAGGTTGTTGGTGGGATCAACATCGATCCAGCCAAGGCCGTAACAGTAGAATGAAACCCACGCATGAGAGGCATCGGAGCCGAGGGTTTTTTCGCGGCCGGGCGGTGGGATGGTTTCGATATAACCACTGACGTAGCGGGCGGGGAGGCCGAGCGAACGAAGGCAGGCGATCTGAAGCTGGGCGAAATCCTGGCAGACGCCGCGGCGGGTTTTGAGAACGGCCTCGACGGGGGTAGCCACGGTGGTCGCTTCCTGATCGAAAGTGAAATCCTCGTAAATGCGTTCGGTCAAATGGAGGACGGCCTCAAGGATGGGACGAGCTTTTGAAAAAGATACCCGGGCGTAATCCGCGTATTCGCCGCTGGTTTTGATCAAGGGAGAATCGTAGAGAAACTCGCTGGCCTCCAAAGCCGCGCCGATTTGGCAGCCGCGCCCGAGATCGCGCGCCTGCTCCCAGGAGGCCGTTTCCTTCGGATCGGCAGCGGAAACGGGGAGCCGATGAACGTCACTGACGGATTCGATCACGAGCCGGGAATGCGGCTGTTCAAGCGCCACAAAATCGATGGAGTTTCCGAAATAATCGGTGTGAGATTCGATCTTTTTTGGCACGGGCTCAATCGAAACGCGGTAATCCAGGCAGGTTTGGCCGGGGAGTGAACGCGGGCGCAGCCGCAGGGCGTGCTGCGAGAGCGAGACCGCCTCGCGGTACTTGTAGGTGGTGGTGTGGGTGACGCGGTAGCGCATGTATTATCCGTGGGATTCGACGCGTTGCGAGATGGTGTGGCAGAAGTGTTGTTCAGTAATTTCGTCGGCGAGGGCGGTTAGTTCGGAGGCGACATTCAGGAGAAAAGACTTGAGTGACTCGACGGGAACCGAATCAAGATGGGTGAGCGAGAATTCGCCGGTTCTGGTGACGAGCGTCTGAACTCGAGGGGCCAGGGGCTCGGCTGAACCGTGGAGCTGGGCTTTGGGAAGATGCCGCGCGTGGTCTCTCATGGCGTTGAGTTGGAACCCAAGGGAACGCGGGTTACCGTGGTCGTTGAGGAGCAGATCGAGCACCGAGGGCAGGCGCGGCTCAGAGAAATAGCGGCGGCGGAAAGTGATGGCGCTGTCCGCGTATTCGAGCAGCGAGAGCAGCGCACTTGAGCCCGAGTTGACGACCAGAGCGGCACGGATCGTATCGACGAGATTGGCGGCGCGTTCGAGCCGGCGGCCGAGATCGAGAAAACGCCAGCCGTGCCCGCGCGTCATATTCTCCATTTCCATGCCACTGAAGGCGGCGAGATCGACAATCAGCGTATTACAAACACCGAGGGCATTGGCCAATGGAATGCGTCCGGCGCGGCTTTTTGAATCGAGCTGAAGCCGGTTGAGGATGCGCCAGGTGTCCTCGGAGAGACGATCACGAACCGTGGAGGCGATCTGACGCAGGCGCAGGACCAGTTCGCGAACGCTCCCGACGCGGTCCGCGCTATAGACGAGTTGCAGAACCTCGGATTCGGTGTCGCAAGCGGGAGATTTGTCGGCGTCGCGTCGAGGCAGGCGCTCGGTGAGAGCGAGGATTTCAATCAGGGCCTGTAATTCCGCGCCCGCTTCGGACGAGTTCTCGCCGGACATCCGGCCCAGGACACAACGCAGGAGGCGGAGTGTTCCTTCCAGGCGCTCGCTGTAACGCCCCAGCCAAAAAAGATTATCGGCCACGCGGCTGGGCAGTTCGGTGGAAATTCGATTGGTGCTCGCAGGTTGGCCGGAGGGAGTAAGGAGAGTGACCGGAGCAACAGGTTCGTCGGAAAGGACCCAGGTATCTTTGGTTCCCCCGCCGCTCTGCATCGAGAGGACGGGATCGCCTGCCTGGCTGGAAATTCGCGACAGGCCGCCGGGCATGATCGAGTAAGTTTCGCCGGTGCTCGCGGCAAAAAAGCGAACGGCCACGCCTCGAGGTTCCAGTTTTTCGCCGATCCACGCTGGGGCCGTGGAGAACGCGACTTTTTCCTGGCCGACATAGTCATGAGGGCGGTTTCTGATATCATTCGCGAGCTTCTCCCTGGCCCGAGCGCTGAGCTCGCCGCCGAAGAAAGGAAGCTGCGAAACACGGCCAAAGGCGGGCTTCACCACGATCTCATCGAGATGTTCGAGGACATATTTCTGTTCCTGACCTTGTCCGCACCACCAGGTGGCGACGCCAGGAATGAGCAAATCCTCGCCGAGGAGAGTTTTGCAGAGAGTCGGGAGGAAAGCGAGGAAGGCGGGGCTTTCAACAATCGAAGAACCGAGGGCATTCGCCAGGGTAACGTTTCCGGCGCGCGCGGCTTGAACGAGCCCGGCCACGCCGAGAAAGGAATCGCCCCGGAGTTCCAGCGGGTCGCAGAAGGTATCGTCAACACGACGTAAAATGACATCGACCTTTTGCAGGCCTTCCAGAGTTTTCAAAAAAACGCGGCTATCTCGGACCGTGAGGTCGCCGCCTTCGACCAGGGTGAAGCCGAGATAGCGGGCGAGATAAGCGTGCTCAAAATAGGTTTCGTTGTGCGGGCCGGGCGTGAGCAGGACGATATGAGGATTGTCGGACCCGCCCGGGGCGAGGCTGCGAAGCGCCTCGCATTGCCTCGCGAAGAAAGCCGCAAGCCGATGGGCCTGAGCTTGCCGGTATTCCTCGGGGAGAACGCGGGCGATCACGATGCGATTTTCCAGCGCATAGCCGGTGCCGGAAGGCGCCTGGGTGCGGTCCGCAAGCACCCACCATTCGCCCGAGGGCGAGCGGGCCAGATCGATGCCGTGCAGGTGGAGATAAACATCTTTCGGGGGTCGAATCCCGTGGCACGCGCGAAGAAAAGCGGGATTCCCGAAAACAAGAGCGGGAGGCAAAGCGCCACTGCGGAGCAGGTCCTGTGAACCGTAGAGGTCCGTGAGAATCAGGTTCAGCAAGGTCGTGCGTTGCGCCAGGCCGCGCTCGAGGGCGCGCCATTCGGTGGGGGAAATGAGAAGGGGAATGATATCCAATTCCCAGGGATGGTCCACGCCGCGAGGATCGCTGTAGATGTTATACGTCACGCCGTGCTCGCGCACGATGCGGCGCGCGTTTTCCGCCCGAGCGGAGAGCTCCTGGCCGCCAAGTTTATCCAGCCGGGCGGCAAGTCCCTCCCAATAAGGACGCAAGATGCGCCCGGTAATCAGGCTCTCATCATAAAGCCGGGCCAAAGGATGATACGCAGCGAAGAGGCTGTCCGTGCGCGGCCGTTCTGCTGGTGGGCTACTCATCAGCGCAATCATAGTATCGGACAGTGATTCGGGTTGTAAACCAAATCGGATGGAATCAGGCGTCACTGTGCGCATCTGGGCATAACCACAAAAAGCAAACGCGCTCCCTCACGGTCGCGGCTCTGTTGCAGGACGGTTGCCCCTCCGAACTGAGACCGTAGGGGAGCGTTCCAATTCCGTGAGTTCGTTCCAAAGTCGGTGGTCAGATCAAGATGCGTCCGGCGTCACGGTTCAATTGGATTCCGCGGCGGGCGAGAGCAGCCACGTAATCCGGGTCCCACGGTTTTGTGTAGCGGACTTCGCGCCAGAGATCACCGTGTTGTCCGCAAGGGAGTTCCTGGCCGCAGGGGCATTCGTCTTTCCATGATTCGTCGCGCTCGATGGGCGGCTGGCCGGAAGGTTGGGGCAGGTAGGAAGAGCGGCGGCGTTCGGTGTGGCTTCTGATTGCGAATTGGGTCTCACGGATTGCGGAATTGGAAGCCGCGTCCGCGAATTGCGGATCAGATTGAACGCCTGATCGGATCGCGGTGCCAACATCGAGTGAAGGCACCAAACCGTTGGAAACGGTTTGGTCACGGTTTGGGGAGCCGGGGCACCCAACTGGAAGTTGGGTGTTAATGGGATTGGCCGGGGTTTGACTTGAAAGATCGGTTTCGGAAGGCGGGAGTAATGGGATGGGGTTGGGGATCGATTGAAGATCGGGAGCAGGAGCAGGATTAAGAGCAGGGGTAAGAGTAAGACTGGGATCAGGATTGGAGTCGGGGGCGTCGGGGAACATGCCGAAGATTTTCTGGAAACCGCGGGTTCGTTCCTCGGGAGTGAGGAGTTTGCCCTCGTCGGGATTTGTGACCTGATCTTCGCGGAATTTTTGGACGCGCTCGGCGAGCTGGGATTTGCGTTCCATGACCTGGACTTTGCGTTCCGCAAGGGAGTGACGATCGCTCCAGGTGAAGATGCGAAACAGGTCTTTGAGCAGGCTGGCCGAGGTGGACGGTGAGCAAGCGAGCTCAAAGGCGCGTTTCTGGATGACATTGATTCCGGCGGCGCTGAATGGAACGGGCTGGCCGTTGAGGAGGTTGACGTAATCGTTGACCGTGACGCGGAGGTTGTCGTCCACGCTGGAGAGTTCTTCGGTGGCGTTGAGTTTTTGCAGATAGCGGAAGAGTTTGTTGATGGACAGTTTGATGCCGTAGCGAATGTGAATGTCCTGCTGGGCTTCGGCGTAGGTGGTCGAGCGGATGATATCGTGGACTTTTTCGAGATGCTCAGGGGTGAGGTGCTCGAGTTCGGGGATGGGTTGGAAGGGTTTCATAGCAGTTTGAATTTTCCGGTTTCGAGTTCTCGGTTTAATTAAAAAATGGGTTTGGGCTCAGAAAATCGGGGCAGAAATGAATGACCAAAAGCCAAAAAACGAATGCCAAGGACAGACCAAAGGGGGCCAAATGACCGAAGGACGAGAAGGTGGCGTCGGTGAATGGGGAGGTCCAGGGTGAGAAGGAGGCCAGTAGTGAGGTTGGGTTGCAGCGACCGGGACGGTCGCGGTCCGAGGGTATGTTTGTTCATAGGTTTTGGGGCGCAGTAATGGCGCGGTTATGATTGAAGCCCGAACTTTGCAGTTCGGGCTTGAACGGTTGGGGAGGGTGCTTCCGGAGTGGAAGCGACGCGCTCGCTTAAAATTGTCCTCCTTGGCCAGAGGCTGCGGAGGATGAGCGGGCGTGAACTGGAATCTACAGTGATTACGGTTCAGGCACGCTGGCCAACTATTCGTGAATAGTATTCATAAAACATCATAACGTGTCAATGGTAAACTTAACATGCATTATTTAACCGCAAGAACGCAGAGAACTCAAAGAACGTCGCGGATAGAGAAGGAACATTTAGGATTAAGATTTGTCAGGGATGAGTGGTATCAAGCGGGCTGGTGATGCCAAGGCCGGGTTTTTGGAGGACGTGGGTGTAAATTTGGGTGGTGGTGACGTGGGCGTGGCCGAGCAGTTCCTGGACGGTGCGGATATCCTAGCCAACCTCCAGGAGATGGGTGGCAAAGGAATGGCGGAAGGTGTGGCAGCTAATCGGTTTGGGGATTTGGGCCAGTTGGACGGCGTGGCGGAC
>DASYTB010000172.1:0-4918 GCA_036002705.1 Verrucomicrobiia bacterium | reverse complement strand
TCGAGCGTCTGCCCGACGTGAAGCTCAGCGGCATTCGGCAGCAAATTGGTGAAAGTCCGCTCTTTTACGAAAGTGACAGTTCGCTGGCTTACCTCCGCTTTCAACCCGGAATCCAGCCCGGTATTGACCCGGCGCTGACGGACCTCAGCACGAATTACGCGGCCATGCGGGCGGATTCATTTCATCAGGTGCTTTTGCCGAAAAACTTTTTCGGCTGGTTGAACGTGGTCCCGCGCGTGGGCGCCCGCGTCACGCAATACGGCGACACCGAAGGGACGCAAGGCACGTCCTTCGAAGATCGCACCCGTTTCGTCTTTAATACGGGCGCGGAAGTTTCAACGAAAGCCTCGCGCGTCTTTCGGAACGCGGAAAGCTCCTTTTGGGACGTGCACGAGCTTCGGCATATTGTCGAACCATCGATCAATTACGTCTTTGTGCCGGGACCGAACTATCGTCCCAACGAGCTGCCGCAGTTTGATACGGAAATTCCCAGCCTGCGCCTGCTGCCAATTGAATTTCCGGATTACAACGCGATTGATTCCATCGACTCGCAAAACGTCATCCGCCTGACGCTGTTCAACAAGCTCCAAACCAAGCGCGAGAAGGAAGTGCAGAATCTCGTGAACTGGGGGGTTTACACGGATTGGCGCCTTAATCCGCGACCGGATCAAACCACCTTCTCGGATATCTATTCCGACCTCGATCTCCGCCCCCGCTCCTGGCTTTCGCTCAGTTCGCAAACGCGTTACTCGCTCGACACGCACGAATGGAACGCCTCCTACAATTCCGCCACGATTTCGCCTAACTCAACGTGGAGCTGGCAATTGGGCCATTTCTATTTCCGCGGCGGCCCTGAGTTTGGGCCTGATTCAGGGAATAACACGATTTTCAGCCGGTTTTACTTCAAATTGAATGAAAACTGGGCGGTGCGTTTCACCCACCGTTTCGAGGCACGCGACGGTACTCTGGAGGAACAATACTACACCCTTTATCGCGACTTTCGGAGCTGGACCGGAGCGCTTACCTTCCGCGTGCGCGATAACCGCGCCCAGGGCATGGATTACGCAGTGGCCTTCACTTTTCAGTTGAAGGCGTTCCCGTTCCAGCATCACGATCTGAACGAACATAGTTTTTTGTTAGGCAGCTAAATGAGAAAACCGTCACTTTCCATCATTTTTTTCACCGTCTTCATCGACCTGATTGGCTTTGGGATCGTCATGCCGCTCCTGCCGCTCTACAGCGCGGAATTCGGAGCGCCCGGTTGGATGAATGGCGCGATCGTCGCTTCGTTTTCGCTCATGCAGTTTTTATTTGCGCCCGCCTGGGGCAAACTTTCCGACCGGATTGGACGGCGGCCAGTCCTGCTGATCAGCAATGCCGGATCGACGATTGCCTACGGCATGTTTGGGTTCGCCTCCGGATTCGCGGGCCAGCAGGCGCTTTGGCTGCTCCTGGCCTCGCGCATCTTTGCCGGCATTTGCGGCGCGAATCTCTCGGTGGCTTCCGCTTATATCGCGGACGTCAGCCCGCCCGAAAAGCGCTCAAAAAGCATGGGGTTGATCGGCATGGCCTTCGGTCTTGGCTTTATTTTTGGCCCCGCGCTCGGCTCGTTCAGCGCGGGCAAATTCGGGCTGGCTGGACCCGGCTGGGTCGCGGCCGCGATCTGCGGCGTGAACTTTCTTTTCACTCTGACCATGCTCGTCGAAAGCCTCAAGCCCAGCAGCGAGCCGAAGGTTCGCCGCGTTCGATTCGAACAATGGGCGCACACGTTCAAGCATCCGACCATCGGATTTCTCGTGGGTCTGTACTTTTTCGCGACGTTCGCTTTCGCGTGTTTTGAAGTCACGATTGGCCTGCTCCTGGAGCACAAATTCAATTACGGTCCCAAACAAGTGGGCTATTTCATCACTTATTGCGGGCTGCTCTCCGCTCTCCTGCAAGGCGGCGGGATCGGACCCCTGATCAAACGGTTCGGCGAACGCAAACTGCTTGCGATGGCGTTGGTCGTCGTCGCCGCCGGACTGCTCATGATTCCGTACGTCTCAACCATCAGCGGAATGCTGTTAGCCCTGGGCGTGTTCGCCGCCGGATCGGGAATTCACCGGCCGCCCCTCTTCGGGTTGATCTCGATCCTGACGCCCGAGAGCGAACAGGGCGAAGCCATGGGGGTGACCCAAAGCGCCGGCAGCCTGGCGCGAATTGTTGCGCCGGTCTTTGCCATCACCCTCTACGAGGTCCGACCGCCGCTCCCTTACGTTATCTGCGCCGCAGTCGCCCTTCTCGCTGGTGTCGTGGCATGGAGCTACTTAAACAGGCCTGAAATCAAGGGACACTAAGAACCAGAAAGAACCAGAAAACGGATGACCTGGGCCTTAGCTACTCCAAAGGCAAGGCAACGTCGTCCTCTTCATTCGGGAACTTAAGCACGAGTTCAAGGCGTTTGGCTTGGTGGCGTCGAGCAACCTTGTGAGCTTCCGTAAAATTATGAACCTCCCATGCTTCCTGGATATCGCGCGAAAACGTCCCTGCCGCTGTCAGCCATCTTTTCGACCGGATGTCCCGCAGGAAACGCCTGGCGTACCGCTTTATCCCCACAAACAAAAGACGCATGGGCGCGTCGCTTATTCATAGGCGCTTCGCCAACTCCGCCTGGCTGTGCTCGAAGACCTCCTTGTGCAGAGAGTGGCCGTGCGAATCCATGGTCACAACGACAGGAAAGCGCTCCACTTCCAATTCCCAAATGGCTTCCGGGGAGCCGAATTCCTTCAGAAAATAAACGTTGCGGACCTTTTTCACGCACTCGGCCAGCACCTGGGCCGCACCGCCCACGCCGTGGAAATAGACGCAACCGTGGTCCTGGCACGCCTGCAGGGTTTTGTCGCCCATGCCGCCTTTGCCGATCACCCCGCGAACTCCAAAGTCGCGAATAATCTGCCACTGGTATGGCTCCTCACGAATGGACGTGGTCGGTCCCGCGGCAGTGACCTTCCAATTTCCATCGGCGTCTTTAATCACGACCGGACCGCAATGATAAATGATCCCCTCCCGCAGATTCACTTCGGGTGGGAGCTTGCCGCCTTCGTGCAAATATTTGTGAACGGCATCACGACCGGTAAACACGATGCCGCTGATCTCGACGGCATCGCCGACTTTCAACGACCGAATTTTATCCTCTGTGAATGGCGCTGTTACGGAGATCATTTTCGAGCTTTCTTGGTATTTGGCCTTAGTTCTCCTCAATAGAGCCATTTCTCGATTTCGCCTTCTTTGCCCAGCGTGGCTCCCTGCCGCCGATACGCCCAGCACATATAGCTCACGCTGACGAAAAATGAGGCGGGCAAGCGGTTGGCGGCGCAGATTTTCACGCCCAGCAGCGTGGTTTTTCCACCAAAGCCCATCGGACCGATGCCAAGTTCATTGGCAGTGCTCAAAACGTCCTGCTCCAGTTTGTCCAGGTCCGCCACCGGATTTCGATCCACCAGCGTCCGCAGAAATTGCTGTTTGGAAAATTCGTATCCCGTCGCGCGATCCCCACCGATGCAGACACCGAGGATGCCCGGTCCGCAGCCCTTCCCTTGCGCCTGCAAGACCGCATCCAGAATCACCTTGCGGCAACCATCGAGATCGCGGTTCGCCTTCAGCTTTTCGTTCGGGAGCGAGTACTGGGCGCCGACGTTTTCGCAGCCGCCGCCTTTCAGCACGAGCCGTACGTTCGTTCCCGGGGAACGATGTTGATGAAAATGGACGGTCGGAGAGCCGGGGCCGACATTCGTTCCGTCATTCACCCCGGTGAGCGAATCCACCGAATTCTGGCGCAAATAGCCCTTTTTCGTGGCCTCTTTCACCGCCCCCCGAGCCGCCTCTTCAAATCCGATCTGATCGAAACCGGCCGGGCAATCGACATAAAAAATGATGCTGCCGGTATCCTGGCAAATCGGCTGGGACTTCTGCTTCGCCAATTCAATGTTCTTCTCGATGATCTTGAGCGCCGACTCGGCAATCGTGCCTTTCTTCTCCTGTTCGAGCGACTGGAGGATGGCCTTCTGGACGTCATCCGGAATCTCGGCCGAGGTGCGCCGAATGATTTCGAGGAGGGAGTTCTCTAGTCCGGTCATAGTAAAGCCCGCAAAGTAAAAGTGTAGCGCGGGAGTGTCAACGCTGCGAAGTTGGCGGTGTCCTAATTTGAAGTTTCTTCTCCGCAAATCGGCATGAAAACGCTAAAAGAGAGTTTGCGTGCCACAAAAACTCAGCATTCTATACGGGCACGAAACCGATTTCGATTGTTCGCCTCCTTCTTTCCGAAAGGGAGAGTTTTTGTGCATCTTGTTGTCTATGCTGATGAATCTGGCCATCACGATATTACTGGCAAGTTGCAAGGGTCCAGCACTCCCTTGATTGTCGGAATCGCGGGAACCACGAAACAGTGGGAGGATGTTTCATCTGATTGGCAACGGATTTTGAATTCATATGCGATTCCGTGTTTTCACTTCTACGAATGGGCAAGTGTTCTGCGATCGCTCTTGGAAAAAGGAAATCAAAGGCCGCTAATCGTTACGCACATTTATCGCATCAAAGATTGGAAAAGCTATTTCGGGCTGTCTGTAAATTAATCGGATCGACAAATTTCATTTTTACCGGGGGATCGGTTTTCATTAATGTGGCGCCACAATCTGCAACAGCGGCCACGCCACTTGAAGAAGTTGCAGAAGCCTTTTTTGGGCGGCTCGTCTTAGCTTAGATATCAGAAGCGGTCGCCCGCAGTGGGATGGGAGCCTGACGGTTATTTACGATGAACCCGACAAAGCGTGGAGAAACACGATATCAGATGCGTTTATGCCGCTAGACCAAAATGGTCTCAACTGAAGGAATTGACCTTCGGTGAAAAAACAACGCACCTAGGATTGCGGGCTGCCGACGT
>DASYTB010000171.1:0-4360 GCA_036002705.1 Verrucomicrobiia bacterium | reverse complement strand
GGCGAGTTGCCGAGTTCTTTGGCGACGACGCCGAGGTTGTGGCATTGCTCGTAGCGGTAGCTGGCGCACGAATGCCGCATGACGTCCTGTTTCCAATTCTGGTTTGGAGTTACTACGCGGATCAATTGGGCTCGAAGTCTTTTCACCTTGTCCACGCTGGGAGCGATCAAATGTTCCGGCTCTCCCCATTGCCCTTTGGCCTTGGCCAGCTCCAGCCATGCCAGAGCATTCGCGGGAAGGGGCACGGTGCGGGATTTGCGCGTCTTGGATAATGTTACGTCCACCATTTTATCGTGAAGTCGAATTTGCGCGAAGGTCAGCCTGTGCAATTCTTGAGGGCGAATTCCGGTGAAGAACCCGAGGCTTAAATAGACTAATAACTCCGGGTTTTTTTCGGCAGCAAGAAACAGCAACGCTTTGGCTTCGGCGGGCGTAAAAATGGAAGGCTCTTTTTTGTCCTCTTTCGGAAGTCTGATCAGCGAGACGGGAGTTTCGCATTTGAGCGTCCCTTCCGGCATGTGCCCACAACCTATCGCCCAGCGAAAAAAAGATCGCAGTCGGCCTTTATCCGCCTTCAAAGTTTCGCGGGCGTTTCCGTTGCGGGCGTCAAACCATTCCTGACAAAGCTTCGGATTGATTTTTGACATCAGGAGTGCCTCACGACCCCGTGCGAATTGTTTGAGGAAACATTCCATTCTCACGACGTAGGCTTCCCGATTGTTTCGACTTTCCAATTCAACGATGTAAGGCATTATGGCGTCTCCAATGCCAATTTCCGTCAGCGCAGGTTGGTTGAGTTCCGCCTCCCGGAGCAGATTTTTTTGGAAGCGTTCCCAAACTTCCCGAAGGGTAAATTTTGTCGCCTTTATTTCTGCCAAGACGTGGGCGATATCCAGCCGTTCGGGCTTCTCAAAAGTCTTCCATTCCGATCCGAAAATTTTTTCTTCCCGGTCCTGCTCCGTCAAGAATCGCCCGGCTTCTGCCGACGTTTTAAAAAACCTTCTGACCCGCCGTCCATCGACGCGCAGGTCGAGCGAATATCTTTTCTCCCCGCGCACTGTTACTTCTTTAATTTCGGTATTTCTCAGGTGGCAACACGGTGCCACGTTACCAGCCGTTGGCAAGTTTTTCGTGTTTGTTCAGGTCGTTTCATGTCGTTCCATGTCGATTCAGGTTTCGGTGGCTAACTAAAATTATATGACAAAACCCCAATTAAAACGCAGTTTCTCTCGGCTACGATTGAGTTTTTAGAGGAGAGTTTAGTTGAAACTTGGAAGGGATTGTCCCGATCTTCTTAAGGTCGGAGCACCGGCCCGTGCCGAACGATTACGAATGAGAATTGCCGACCGTATCCCTGCCGATTTCGACCTCCCCTCGGCCATCACAAGAAGCACTCATCAGGACGTGGAAAATCCATCGCGGCAACTTCCCTTGCTCTCGCCGCTGCTGCTTCTCTTTTTTGCCACCGGATGCGCGGCGCTCATTTATGAAGTCGTCTGGTTCCAATTGCTCCAACTGGTCATCGGACTGGGCAACGTTTCACTCGCGGTGGTCCTTGGAACTTATATGGGCGGGATGTGCCTTGGCTCGCTCTTCGTCACTCGTCTGGTTCCGCGGCGTTTTCACCCCTTGCGCGTCTATGCCATGATCGAGCTGCTCATTGCCCTGTGCGGAGTGGCCCTGCTTTTTCTGATCCCGGCCATCGCCGAGTTCTACACGGAGTTTATGGGACGCGGCTTGCCGAGCCTCCTCTTGCGCGCCTTTTTCGCGGGCATTTGCCTGCTGCCTCCGACCGTCCTGATGGGCGCGACCCTGCCCGTCCTCTCCCGCTCCGTGGAGCACCGTCATAATGCCGCTTCCTGGATCGGTTTCTTTTATACCGCGAACATCGTCGGCGCTGTTTTCGGCTGTTTGCTCGCCGGTTTTTATCTCCTGCGAGTTTTTGACTCCGCGACAGCCGCATATGTCGCCGCAGGTATTAATACAGCCGTTGCGATTGCGAGTGTCCTTCTCGCCATTGTGATCAAACCCTCTGCGCCCGCCGTCGAAGTCGCTCTCGAAAGGCCTGATGCTTCATCCGAAGAAAACCGGAGCGCGCTCTCGCCACAAACACACTTCCCGATTTATCTGGCCCTCGGCCTTTCCGGAATGTCGGCTCTCGGCGCGGAAGTCGTTTGGACCCGCTTGCTCTCGCTCGTGCTCGGCGGCACAGTTTACACCTTCTCCATTGTCCTTGCCGTTTTTCTCCTTGGCCTCGGCCTGGGCAGCGGGCTTGGTTCCGTCTGGAGTCGCTTAATGAAACGTCCTTCCGTGGCATTCAGTCTCTGCCAGGCTCTCCTGGCCATTGCCATCGGCTGGAGCGCTTACGCCATCGCCCGTTCACTTCCCTATTGGCCTGTTAACCCGTCGATCTCCCTCAGCCCCTGGTTCAATTTCCAATTGGATATCGCCCGCTGCCTTTGGGCGGTTCTTCCCGCCGCGATTCTCTGGGGCGCAAGTTTTCCGCTCGCTCTCGCGGCCATTCAAAGCTCCCAAGAAGATTCGGCGGCCGCGGTCGGCCGACTCTATGCGGCCAATACACTTGGCGCCATCGTCGGCGCGCTTCTTTTCACGCTGGTCGTGATTCCCGTTGCCGGCACTCATCACGCCGAACAAATCCTCATCGCGATCGCCGCCCTCTCCGGGATGCTTCTGCTTTTCTCGACCGACCAAACCACCGAGCCGCATTTGCCGCAATTCAGACCACCGCGGTTAATTGGCGCCTGCGCCTTGATCGCCATTTCCGCGCTCCTCATTCTCAACGTCTCGCCCGCGCCGTGGGGTCTCGCCGCTTACGGTCGTTTTATGGCGACCTATGGGCGGCGCCTCGCGCCATTCATTGTTGACGAGAAAGATGTTCCCACTAACGGCGGATGGCCCGACATCTTCTGCACATACCATGGCGAAGGTCTCAACGGAACGGTGGCCGTCACCAAATGGAAATCCGGCCAGCGAAGCTTCCATTCTGCCGGCAAGGTGCAGGCCTCCAACGAGGCTCAAGATATGCGGCTGCAACGGATGCTCGGCCACATCTCCGCGCTCGTTCACGAAAAACCCGAGTCTGTCCTCGTCGTTGCCTGCGGCGCGGGAGTGACTGCCGGGAGCTTCGTGGTGCATCCCGAGGTGAAACGCATCGTCATCTGCGATATCGAACCGCTCGTCCCCAAACATGTCGCGCCGCTTTTCAAGCAGGAGAATTACGATGTCGTGAACGATCCGCGCACCGAACTCGTCTTCGATGATGGCCGCCATTTCGTTCGCACCACCAAAGAGAAATTCGATGTCATCACGTCCGATCCCATCGATCCCTGGGTGAAAGGCTGTGCGGCCTTGAACACCGTGGAGTATTACCAGATGTGCAAAGAGCACCTAAAACCCGGCGGCGTGATGAGCCTCTGGATTCCTCTCTACGAGAGCAACAGCGAGGCGACCAAAACCCTGATTGCGACTTTCTTCCAGGTTTTTCCCAATGGCATCCTGTGGAGCAATGAACTTGATGGCGAAGGCTATGATGCCGTCCTTTTCGGCCAGGCCGAACCCACCCACATCGATGTCGATGCGCTCCAGGAACGGCTCGACCGCCCCGACCACGCCCGCGTCAGGCAATCTCTCGCCGAGGTTGGTTTCCGCACGGCCGTGAGCCTCCTCTCCACTTACGCCGGACGCGCCCTGGATCTGCGCGAGTGGATGCGCAATGCGCAAATCAACACCGACAAGAACCTTCGCCTCCAGTATCTCGCCGGCATGTGGTTCAACTCCTACGTTGAATCCGACATCCTCGACGACATCACCCGTTACCGGAAATTCCCCGAAAGCGTTTTCGTCGGCACCCAAGGCCGTCGCGAAATGCTGAGGATGTTCTTCGACCAGAACGTGAAAAACAAATGAACGGTGTAGCGGCGTCTCGTAAGAGCGCCGCACTTTTTGAGGTAATGGAAGCTCTGTCCGAGGCTGCCAGTAAGCCGTTCAAGCAAGCTTCTGCGAATTCTCCATGAACGCGTAGCAGATCATATGGCAAATCCCCATCTGCGCGTCCTCCGCTCGCCCGTAATGCTCCGAATTAATCACGAGGACTTTCTGAGCCAACTGCGCCAGCTTGCCGCGCTTTCCGCCCACCAGCGCGATCGTGTACATCCCATTGTTCACCGCCCAATCAATCGCCTTGACCAGGTTCGGCGAACTGCCGCTCACGCTCAGCGTCATCACGATGTCGCCCGGCCGGCCGAAATTCTGAAGCTGCTTAACGAACACGTCGTCGTAGCTGTAATCATTCCCCAGCGCCGTTATCCAACTGATATTGTCGTTCAACGAAAGACAACGA
>DASYTB010000170.1:0-7605 GCA_036002705.1 Verrucomicrobiia bacterium | reverse complement strand
GCCGACTTGCGGGCCGCGTCCAATATTTCGGTTACCACCATGTTCACCTCGAGCGACGAAAGACCGGTTGGTTTAATGTCCCCGCGCGCCACAGCGGCCAAGTACGACAGCGGATCCACTTCCGGCCCGCGCAAGGCCGCGGGCGTCTGCTCAGTTTCTGGCTTTGTTGCGGATCGCACCCTCAGCACGTCCCGCTTCGGAACCATGATCTGTCCCCACTGCCCGTAAATCTCCATGTCTTTCCGATCGTACGGCCAATTCCACGAGGCCTGGATGATCCCTTGCGCGTGCGGATATGTCACCACAATCGTCGCTTCATCTTCCACCTTTGGATAGATCGACGGCTTGATCTGTTGTGTCACCGCGAACACCGAGGTCGGTCGTTCTCCGCGCATCAACCATGTCATCAGGTCCGCTCCGTAACACCCAAAATCCGTCAACGCCCCGCCGCCATTCAGTACCGGGTCCGTCAGCCAGCGCAGGAAATCCTCCGAACAGCCGATCTCCTTCGGCCCGCGATGTCCATCGTGCACCACCATCTTGCGAATCTCTCCAATCGCCTTCTGCTCGTGGACGATCGAGTATGCCTCCTGGTTGGATGGATACCACGTCGTTTCATAATTCACTACCACCTGCACTCCGGCCTTGCGCGCTGCCGCCTGGATCACGCGCGCGTCGTCCATATTCACCGCCAGCGGTTTTTCCATCATCACCGTCAACCCGCGCGCCGCCGCCTCTTCCACCACCCTTTTGTGCTCGAACGTGCTCGTGAAAATCGCGACCGCCTGGATGTTGGTCTTCGCCAGTAACTCATCGAGGCTTTTGAAAAAGAGCGACCCCTCCAGCTTGTAAGCCTTCGCATACCGCGCGATCAACCCCTCGTCCGTTTCCACAATGCCGGCCAACTGAATATCCGAACGATTCCGCGCGCTCGGAATAAACCCGCGCGCGTGATCATGGCTCAAGCCCACAATCGCAAAACGAACCGGACCTTTGTCCCCCCTCGCCGGAATCCCCAGGAAAAAACAAACCGCGACACACGCGATAAAACGGGCAATTCTCATACGCGAAAGGATACTACCCGGACTTGGAAGGAATACAGTTTTGTTGCGCGGCATTTGGCCGCGCGCAAGCCGCGTCCTCTTTCTTGTCTTCGGGATCAATTTGCGCAACCGGCTCTGCATGTTAGCATAAGGACACGCCTGAATTTGCGAGCCCGCGGATGCGTCTATCAGGCGACGAACTTATGAAGAACGTCGTTTTCGCCGCTGTGATTCGCGGCGGCGGTTTGGCCAGGCGCGGCTCAGAATGCCGCAAATCCCGGCCGTCCCGCCCAAGAAGCTGGATTGCTGGTCCGAAACGATTCGCTTCACTGCTTTCGACCGCTTTTGATCAGGACTGATCCTTTCTCAATCGCAAGCCCTTTAATATGAAACTTAAACAGATGATTTGTACTTCAACCAAGTCCGCCTGGATCGCGAGCACGGCGCTTCTTTTGGTCGGCTGTGCTTCCAGTGGCGTTAAAAATCCGTCCGGCGTCGGGGTGACCGAGATGCGCCCGGATGAACGCGGCTTCGTTGCCGGCACGGGCGTTGAATCGACGGATATCGTGAGCGCCACCGATAAAATGGCGCGCGAGATTCTCGGGATTCCCGAGATCGCCAACGCGAAAACGCCACCTTATATCGTTACTGATCCCGTGATCAACAATACGCGCTTCCCGATCAACAAAACCATTTTCGTGACACGCATTCGCCAGCAACTCAATGAGAAGGCGCGCGGCAAAGTCCGCTTCCTGGCTCGAGAGAATATCGCCACGCTCGAACACGAACGGCAGCTCAAGCAAACGGGCCAGGTCACCGCCAGCGCCGATCCAAATATCCAGGAGTTCCGTGGCGCCGACTATTTCCTCACCGGGAAGCTCGAGGGCGTTTCCACCCACACCTCGCAAGGCATCAGTGATTACATCCTTTACACGTTCCAAATGATCGATGCGCGCACCAGCGTGATCGTCTATGACGGAGCGTACGAGATCAAAAAGCAGGGACTTGAGGACGCCTCGTATCGCTAGTTTTGGTTAGGCCGCCGATGAAGTGCTCGCGCCTTAAAGTTACACTGCCCATTTCGTCCGCTCTGCTCGTGCTGTTCTTGACGGCCTGCGCCAGCGCACCCAAGGAGACATGGACGCGGACGGGAGATCCTATCACGGATGGCCAAACCGCCATCGCGCAAGGGCCGGAGAAGGACCGCGTTCTCTGGCAATACCGCACCGGGTTGGCAGAATTCCGCAAAGGCAATTACGCCGAAGCGCAACGGCTCTTTGGTGACGCCCTCCAACGGGTTGGCGGAATTATCGGACCTGACGCAGCCGCCAAAAAGTCGCGCGGGCTTTTTCACGAGGAATCCAAAAAAACGTTCATCGGAGAACCCTATGAGCGGGTGATGGCGTATTTCTATGCGGGAATTCTCTACTGGATGAACGGCGAACCGGACAACGCGCGCGCCTGTTTTCGCAACGGCCAACTTCAAGATAGCGACACCGAAAATCGGGAATATGCCAACGATTGGGTGCTGATGGATTACCTCGACGGGTTTATCAGCGGCCGTTACTTCAGTGATGATAGCCCCGACGCCTTCCAGCGCGCTCAAAAATCCTTCAAACTCGGCCAACTCCCGCCTTTCAGCAAAACGGCCAACACCATGGTTTTTCTCGAATTTGGCCAGGGGCCGACGAAATATGCCACGGGCGAGTATGGGCAGGAACTCCGGATCAGGCCGGGCCATTCGGTCGTCCAGGGCGCGTGGGTGAAGGTGGATAACAAAGCGGTGCGAATTGGCCCGTATGATGACCTGAACTTTCAGGCCACCACCCGCGGCGGACGCGTCATGGACCATATCCTCGCAAACAAAGCCGTTTTCAAAACCACCACGGACACGATTGGAAATGCCGCCATCGTCGGCGGCGCGATCGCCGCCACGCAGCACGGAGGCGAGGAAGTCGGGGTTGGACTGCTGGCGGCAGGTATTATCAGCAAAGTTGTCGCGGCAGCAACCACCCCGGCAGCAGATATCCGGACTTGGGACAACTTGCCTGGATACATCAGCTTTGTTGCGCTCGACCTTCCGGTCGGGCCACACAGCGCGACCATTCAATTTACCGATGCGGCCGGGACAATCCTGCCGTCCTTAACAAAAACCATTAGCTTTAGTGTGTCGCAAGGGAACAGCGCCGTGTTGTTCGCCAGCGACCATAATTCTTGAACTATGAAAAAGTATCTATTTTCCATTGCGGCAGCCGCGACCGCTGCTTTTGCTTTTATCGGCTGCCAGTCCGGCGGCGGCGGCGAGGCCTACACTCCTGTGGATGCGACTCAGCACGACGTTGAGAATTACGCCAACCTGGTGTTGTTAAGCAAAGGCGTGCAAAACTCCGTGACCTCGTCCGGTCTCCAACAAACGTCCTTGCCTGACGGGCGGTTGCAGGTGGTCGCGAACCTACGCAACCGCGAGGAGCGCCGCATCCAGGTGCAGGTTCAATGTGAATTCAAGGACTCGCAGGGTTTTACTGTCGATTCAACGACGTGGGATACGGTGATTCTCCCGGAGCTCGCCCAGGAGTCAGTGAAGTTCATCTCGGCCAACGATAAAGCGACCCGTTACACCGTCCGCGTGCGCGAGGCGCATTAGAGTTCAAGTGCCCACAGGAATGAAAAGTGCTCTCCAATTGGTCTGCGTTGGTTTTCTGCTGGGTTTCGCGAATTCGGCAGTCGCCTCTCACCGGGAACATTCCTCGCCACCGGTAAGTTTTGGCGTAGCGCCGGTTTTCCCGCTCGTCCAGACGACCAACGAACAGCGGCAGTACGTCGCGGCCCGGCCTATCCTGATCGCGCCGGACCAGGTGACCAACCTCATCGTGCAATTCAAAACGGCTTACACGAAAATGGGCAACCCGCGGATTGTTTTCTCGGTAAACCTGGATGACCCCGCGTCTCCCGGCGCCACCAACATTGTCGCCACCGGTCAGGCTCAGCAGGGTTTGCGCGATTTGGAACGGCTCTTCGGACGTCCGCTCCGGATGGCTGGAGCCGATCTTGTGGACCAACCCGTCAATATGCCGTCCGCCACGAATCAGCCGGCGAACGACGCGAAATCCGATCAGGCCCGCAAAAATCACGAAGCGCTCGCCAAAATCGCCGATCTCGAAATCGAAATCATCGCTTCAACCCGCCCTGTTGCGGCGGCGGGCCTCTCCGGCGACATCACGTACTGGCTCCCGGAAATTCACGCCACCGCGATTCGCTTAAGCAATGGGCGGATCGTTGGCCAGGCCACAGCCGCGGACATCGTTAACGAATCAAACGCGACCACCCTCCTGCGCTACTTCGATTCGCGCGAGATCGCCGAAGCAACAGCTCTCGCATTGATGCAGGACATGCTGTTAAACGTGCCGCAGTAAGGACGATTCCGTAAGAGCCCCGCTCGGCCGTTATTCTGCCTTCGTGATCTTCAGCGCTGAACTTCTTTGACGGCGGGCGCCTGCATTGCTAAGACACGTTTCGCAGGCGAGTCCCACGCATTGATCAGGGACCCGCCTTGTGATGGGCTTTTGCCGGGATGAAGTTTTGGTACAACCTATTTTTCACGATCTTCTTCGTCGCTTCGGCGCCGTACTATTTCTGGCGGATGTACCGGCGCGGCGGCTGGCAGGAAGGTTTTCAGGAGAGATTTGGCCGGTATCCCACGCGGCTGAAGGCCGCGCTGACCAATCGGCACATTCTCTGGATTCATGCGGTCAGCGTCGGGGAAGTAAATATCGCGACTCAGCTCATCCGGACAATCGAAGCGCGCCTGCCGAATCTTAAGCTCGTGGTTTCAACCACAACTTCAACAGGCATGGCCGAACTGCGGAAGCGTCTGCCCAGCCATATCGAGAAGATTTATTATCCTGTGGATCGGAAGAAGTACGTCAGCCGCGCCCTTCGCGTTCTTAGTCCGGAAGCGATTGTTCTCGTCGAAGCGGAGATCTGGCCGAATTTTCTTTGGACGGCGCGCGCGCGGGGCATTCCCGTCTTTTTGGTCAATGCCCGGCTTTCCGACAAATCGTTTCGCGGTTATCGCCGCTTTGGTTTTCTGTTCCATCAATTGTTCCGTGCCTTCGCTGGTGTTGGAGTGCAAAACGAAAATGACCGGGAACGCTTGCTCGAACTCGGAGCGAAACCTGAAGCGGTGCGCGCCGTCGGCAACTTAAAATTTGATGGCGCGGTCCTTTCCGAACGAGCCTCGCTGGACGTCACAACGTTGCTGCAAAAGCTCGGGGTTCAACCCGGTGATCCGGTGATCGTGGCCGGCAGCACGCACGCCGGCGAAGAGGCCATCCTGGCGCGAATCGCGAAACGGCTGCAGCGTGACTTCCCCGGGCTTTTCCTCATCGTTGTTCCACGCCATTTCGAGCGGGGCAAAGAAGCGGGAAGCGATGTCCAGGCGGCGGGCCTCAAATCCGCCTATCGCACCGACATCAGCGCGGCTTCTTCCTTTCGCCGCGCGAGCATCGAGTGCCTCCTCGTCAATACGACCGGCGAACTGCGCGATTTTTATCGCGCGGCCACTGTAATCTTCGTGGGCAAAAGCCTGGCGGGTGAAGGAGGCCAGAACCCCATCGAACCCGCGGCGCTCGGCAAACCGATTCTCTTCGGTCCAAACATGCAAAATTTCGCCAGCATCGCGGATGCTTTCCTCAAAGCCGGCGGCGCCATTCAAGTGCGGGACGAAAACGAGCTCGAACAATCCTTTCGCGAACTGCTGCGAAATCCCGAACGGCGACAACAGATCGGCCAGAAGGGTCTCGAAGTGGTGCGAGCGAACAGAGGCTCGATGGACCGAACGGTCGATATGATCGTGGAACATCTCAAAGAAGAGGATGTTTACGTCGCGCCTTCGGTGGCGTAAGAATAGCCTTGTCCTGGGCGCAGCGGGGATGCGGTGAGAACCTGCCGCAAGATGCCCTGGCCGCAACCATTCAGTTTACCTTCAGGGCGCGTCGCGGAGAAACAAGAGATGCTTTTGAAAGAGCTGTTGGCCCCGCATGACGTGCAGAATATGGCACACATCCGCCGAACGATCATATCGGTAAAAAACTCTGCGGGGCGGCTCCACAAGCTGACGGTACCTTCCGCTGGGGCGCAGCTCGGGGATGCGCGGCCCCATCTTCGGATGCATTTCGAG
The DNA here is from genome assembly GCA_036002705.1 of Verrucomicrobiia bacterium. Classification (GTDB taxonomy): domain Bacteria; phylum Verrucomicrobiota; class Verrucomicrobiia; order Limisphaerales; family SXQI01; genus DASVNK01. The sequence goes on along the minus strand of DASYTB010000170.1, from coordinate 1,383 downwards.
CATCTCGACATGTGCCACCACTCTTCGGACCAGGTCCGACGCGGCGCCAGGTTTATCTAAGGCGATGTATTCCGCGATGGCATTGAGATCATCCAATGCCGGCGCGGCCCAGTTTATTTCAGCCATTTTGCGAGTTTCTTTTTCGCCTCGGCCTGCGTGAAGACACGCCCCTCGTCAATGGCGCGTTCCCCTCTTCCGATCCCTTCGAGAATCGCTAATTTCTGGTGAAGCGCTTCAAAGGTTTCCACATCGACAAGATAGGCGGCCGGTTTGCCCCTTTGGGTGATCAAGACTGGGTCCCGAGAATCACAGACTTCAGCAATAATATCGGTCGCATTGCGCTTCAGGCTGGTCACAATTTCAGTCTTCACAAGTAATACTTTAGTGATACTTCGTTTGCCGGGCAAGTTCGGCGTCGTGCTCGGGCGCCCGCGGCGATGAAGGATTTCTGCGTGCCCATTGGTCGATTCCACGCTATGAAATTCCCCGCATGACCAAAACAAAGGTAGCGTTGCTCGGCGCCGGCTTTATCGCCGACATCCACATGGAATCCTACGAGCGCTTCGTGCCGGAAGCGGAAGTCGTTTCAGTGTATTCGCGATCGCGGCAGCGGTTGGAGGCATTCACAAAGAAATACCACATTCCCAAAACGTTCACCGACCTCGAACAGTGCATCCGGGAAAGCAATTGTGAGGTGGTGGATATTTGCATTCCCAATTGCTTGCATCATCGTGCTGTTCTCGCTGCCGCCGAAGCGGGCAAACATGTTATAATCGAGAAGCCGTTTGCCATGAACCTGGAGCAGGCGGATGAGATGATAGGCGCCTGCGCCCGCCGCGGAGTGAAATCGATGTATGCCGAGGAACTCTGTTTCGCGCCCAAATATGAACGTGTGCGGAAGCTCGTGAATGAAAACGCGATTGGGCCGGTTTACATGCTGAAACAGAGCGAAAAGCATTCCGGCCCGCATAGCGACTGGTTTTATGATGTCAACCAAAGCGGCGGCGGCGTGCTGATGGATATGGGTTGCCACGGGCTGGCGTGGTTCCGCTGGATGCTCGGCGGCAATCCGAAAGTGGTGAGCGTTTACGCCACGATGAACACCTTTCTTCACAAAGGGCGCACGCAAGGCGAGGATAACTCTGTAACGATTGTCGAATTCGAGAATGGCGTCACCGGCGTGTGCGAAAACAGTTGGGCGCGCCACGGCGGGATGGATGATCGGGTGGAAGTTTATGGGACCGGCGGTGTCATCTACGCCGATCTTTTCCAGGGAAACGCGGCCCTGACCTACAGCCAAAAGGGCTACGGCTATGCTCTCGAGAAGGCCGATTCAACCCAAGGGTGGACCTTCACGATTTTCGAAGAAGCCTTCAATCAAGG
>DASYTB010000169.1:0-5622 GCA_036002705.1 Verrucomicrobiia bacterium | reverse complement strand
GGCTTCGAGTTTGGGAATTTCGACAGTTGGACCCTGGTGGGAAATGCTCGCTTCAACTTCATTTCCAGTATCGATCTGGATGATTTCCCCGGCTCTTCGACTCCGGAAGTTCATTCTGGCCTTTCCGCCGCCCTGCTCGGCCAGACTCGCTCCGTTGGAACCCTTTCCCGAACTGTCGCCACGTTGCCGGGCGGGAAGTATCTGCTCTCTTTTTGGGCCGCTAATCCCTTAACTGGAACGCCCAACGAATTCAGTGTTTCCTGGGATGGAAACACTCTCTTCGATCAGCTCAACATAGGCAAATTTGCCTGGACCAATTTTCAGTACGTAGTCACCGCGTCCTCCGCGGAAACGGTTCTTCAGTTCGGGTTCCGCAATGACCAAAGGGCCTTTGTCCTCGACGATGTGACTCTGAAGGAAATCGACGTCCTCAGATTCGATGCCGCTCGGGTGGTTAAGGGCTCGGTCTTATTGATTCTGTCCGGGCCTGCCGGAGGTTTTTATCAAGTTCAGTATTTGGACGATTTGGGACAGACCGGTTGGGCCAACCTCAATGGACCCCTGGTGCTGACCGGCGGGACCGCGACCGTTGCTGATCCGGTTCTTCCCTCCGGGCAGAGATTCTACCGCATCGTCCCCGCGACCGCTCAATAGGGCACCGTCCCCCTCACACGGGCTCCAATCTTCTCGAAACGATTTTCCACGGAAGGGGTCTAAATGTCCGTGAGCCAAGGTGTTTTTGACTCGCGGAACGGTCTGGGATAATGCAGTGTGAGAGAAAGCCATGAGCGATCTTCATTTGATTGAATCCACCTTGGTGAAAACGGCGCAACGACGCCGGCTGGAGCGGGGTTTTCGGCGGCTGTGGCAGGGGCTGCTCGCCGGAGCCGTGATTTGGCTGGTTATCCTGGGAGTGTACAAACTCGCTCCGATTCCCGAAGTGTGGGCGAGGCTCTCATGGCTTATTCTGCCGGCCAGTGCTGTTCTCGGTTTCTTCTGGGGATGGTCGCGCCCGGTGACATTGAATGAAACGGCGCGCTGGATCGATTCGCGCCGGCAGTTGCAAGAGCGCTTGAGCACGGCGCTGGAGATCAGTCGCGCGGAAAGGAACGAGAATTGGAAGGCACTCGTCCTCGCGGACGCCGCGAAGAGCATTTCGAAATTGAATCTGAAGGATCTGCTGCCGCTGCGCTTGCCGCCAGCGAGCCGCTGGGCGCTGCTGGCTTTGGTGCTCGGCGCCGGGCTGGGTTTTGTGCCCGAATACAGGACGAAGGCCTTCGTTCAGAAAAAACAAGACGCGGACGCGATTAAGCAGACCGGCCGGGAGTTGGCGAATTTGACCAAGCACACTTTGCAAGCTCGTCCGCCCGCGATTGAGACCACGAAGAAGGCCCTCGAGGAAGTGCAGGAGCTGGGAAACCAAATGGCGAAGGCTCAGTTGACGCGCGGCGACGCACTGAAGGATTTGGCCAATGTCACGGAAAAGCTGAAGGAGCAAACGCGCGACCTGGCGAAGAATCCTGCGATCCGAAATTTGGAACGAGCCGCCCGCAGCTCGAGCAGTAAGGGAGGAACGCCTTCCGCGGATTTGCAGCAAAAGCTGGAAGCCATGGCGAAACAGAACGCTAGCAATGCTGCCAACCCAGAGGCGCTGGAGAAACTGAAGAGTGATGTCGAAAAGGCCAAGGAGATGGCCGCGAATATGCCCAAAGGTGATGGTCAGGAAGCCAAGGACGCGAAGGATAAGTTGAATGCCACGTTGGCGGACCTGGCCAAGCAAGCCAAGAATCTTGGCGCGGACTTGCCCAGTTTGAGCGAAGCGATCGCGGCGCTGCAAAACTCGATGCCGGACCAGGTGCTGAAGGATTTGCAGGTGGCGGAGATCGAGCTCGAGAAGATGGAAGCGATGGCCAAAGCGCTGGAAAAAATGCAAGTCGATGCGCAGAAGCTCGGAAAAGACCTGGCGGAACAGTTGAGGAACGGGCAGGCCGAAGCCGCCGAGAGCACCCTTCGGAAAATGCAGGCGGCGATGCAGGCGGGGAAGATCTCTCCCGAGGACCTGGAGAAAATGATGAAAGAGGTCGGCCAGGCGCTCGATCCCGCCAAACAATACGCCGAGGTGGGCGACCATTTGCAGGCCGCGATGAAGGGAATGCAAAAGGGCGCCAAGGCGCAAGCGGGCGAATCTCTGGGAAAAGCGGCGGATGCGCTCGCCAGGATGAGCAGCGAACTTGGAGACGCCCAATCACTTCTGGCCACGCTCGAAGCGTTGCAACAGGCGCAGATGTGTCTGGCGAACGGCCAGGGCTTTGGCGACAAACCCAGCGCGAGCATGTCTCGGTATCAAAAGGGCACCTCCAAAGGCGGCGTCGGCACCTGGCATGATGAGGACTCGTGGGCTTATCCCGAGTTTGTCGAGAAATGGGATAATTCAGGCGTTGAACGCCCCGATATGGATGGCAAAGGCGTGAGCGACCGAGGGGACGGCCAGCTTGCGGACAATCTCGCGCCTACGAAAATCAAGGGCCAGATCACACCCGGTGGGCCCATGCCGAGCGTGACGATGAAAGGCATCAGCATCAAGGGGAACAGCAAAGTGCAATTTCAGGAAATGGCTGCCTCGGCCCAAAGTGACGCGCAAAGCGCGTTGAATCAGGATCAGGTCCCGCGCGCTTATCAGAATGCGGTGCGAAATTATTTCGATGATTTGAAGGAGTAGGTAGGGCGCGACCGCCGGGCGCGCCGCGAGCGTAACAACCGCGAACTATTTCCAACGGCGCAATGCGTATGTACGATACACAACCTGATCGAACCTTCTATTCACAGGTGGGACGCGCCCAGCGGGCCCGTCCCACCTGTTTTGGCCTTTATTGATACATGAACACGGAAGAACAAATTCAGTCGTTTCGCGATACGTACGCCGCCATTCGGGCCGAAGTCGGGAAGGTTATTGTGGGCAATGACCAAATTGTCGATGGCACTTTGATCGCGATGCTGGCGGGCGGGCATGTGCTGTTGGAGGGCGTTCCGGGACTGGGAAAGACACTGCTGGTCCGCACGCTCAGCCAGGTGCTGAACATTTCGTTCAATCGCGTGCAATTTACTCCCGATCTCATGCCGGCGGACATTCTCGGCACCAATATTGTGATGGAAGTGCCCGGAGGCGGCCGCGAATTTCGTTTTCAGAAAGGGCCGATTTTTGCCCATTTGATCCTGGCGGATGAGATCAACCGCGCTACGCCGAAAACGCAGAGCGCCCTGCTGGAAGCGATGCAGGAGCACAGTGTCACGGCGGGCGGTGAAATTCGAAAACTCGGCGAGCCGTTTTTCGTTTTAGCGACCCAAAACCCGATCGATCAGGAGGGGACTTACCCGCTGCCCGAGGCGCAGCTTGACCGCTTCTTTTTCAAACTGCTCGTGACGTATCCAACCGCCGCCGACCTGACCGAGGTCCTAAATCGCACGACCGAGAATCTTAAGCCGGAAATCAACATGGCAGTGACGAAAGAGCAATTGATCGAGTTGCAGTACCTGGTTCGGCAGGTCCCGGCCGCGTCGCACGTGAAGGACTACGCCGTGCGGCTTATCCTGGCGACCCATCCGAAAACCGAAACGGCGTCTCCGATTGCGAATCAGTATTTACGCTTTGGCAGCAGCCCGCGCGGGGCGCAATGCCTGTTGCTGGCGGCAAAAGTGCGGGCGCTCATGCAAGGTCGATTCAACGCGAGCTTCGAGGATATCCACGCTGTGGTGATCCCTTCATTACGGCATCGCTGCATTCTCAATTTCGAAGCGGAAGCGGAAGGCATCACCACGGACCACATCCTGCAACAGATTATCAAGGACGTGCCGCGCGACGCCACGCTCGCCGCCGCCTGATCATGGCTGCCAGCCTCATCACGCCGGAACTTCTGCGCCGGCTCGAGCAATTCCAAATGCTCGCGCAGCGCCGCGCCAAAAGCTCCGCGCGCGGTGAACGACGCAGCCGGGCGCGCGGCCAATCGGTCGAATTCGCGGACTACCGAAACTACGTCGCGGGCGATGATTTCCGTTACCTCGACTGGAATCTTTACGGAAGGTTGGATCGCCTTTTTCTCAAGCTTTACGAGGAGGAGCGCGAATTGCCCGTGACGATCTACCTCGACGCTAGTGAATCGATGACCTTCGGCACGCCGCGCAAGTTCGACTTTGCCCGCCAGGTGGCCGCCGCCGTCGGGTATGTGGCTCTCTGCGGTTTTGATCGCGTCTCGGTCATAGCATTTCCCGATTCCCCCGCGGAAAGCGCCTACCGTGGAGCGCTCCGAGCGGTGCGCGGGCGAAAATCATCGCTCCAGTTTTTCCAGAATCTCAGCCATCTCGACGCGAAGGGACCGGCGGAGATCAATGCCGCATTGCGGCGGGGCGCTCTCGAAGCGCGGCACGCCGGCTTGGCCGTCGTATTGAGCGATTTCCTCGATCCGGCCGGGTACGAGCCAGGCCTGACCGCTCTGGTCGGACGCGGATTCCAGGTGAGCGCTGTTCAGATTCTTGCGCCGGAAGAAGTGAATCCCTCGACCTATGGCGATCTTCGTCTGGTCGATTCCGAAACGGGCGCGGTGCAGGAAGTGACGTTCGGCAAGTTCCGCCTGAATACCTATCGCCAAACCGTGCAGAATTATATTCAGCGGTTGCGCGAGTTTTGCCAGGCGCGCGGCGTTAATTTTTTTACCACGACCTCGGATGCTTCACTGGATAAGTTGCTCCTGAAGCAGCTTCGCGAAGCGGAGGTTTGGGGGTAGGATGAATTTCCTCTCCCCCATCGCCTTTGCCTTCGCCGCCACGCTGCCGGTGGTGATTGTCTTTTATCTTCTGAAGCGGAAGCGGGTGGTGAAGCTCGTGCCGAGCACGATTCTTTGGCAGAAATATCTCGCGGAGACGCAGGCGAGCGCGCCTTTTCAACGACTCCGGCATAATTGGTTGCTGCTCATCCAGCTCCTATTACTCCTTCTCGCGATCCTCGCTCTCGCGCGCCCCTTTTTTGCGGGGACGACAAAGGGCGGACGCACTCTCGTGGCGATTCTCGACGGCTCGGCGTCGATGCAGAGCACGGACGAGGACCCGAGCCGATTTGAGAAAGCGCGGAAAGAAGCGCTGCAGCTTGTTGAAACGTTGCATCCCGACGACAAGATGGCCGTCTTTCTGGCTGCTGGAAATACCGAGGTCAAGCAATCGCCCACCAGCGAAAAAACTGCTTTGCGCCGAGCCATCGAAAGCGCCAGGCCGAGCGACTCGCCCACACGCCTCAATGAAGCCCTCAAATTGGCCGAATCGCTCATCCAGAACAATACGCACGCTGAAGTCCATTTATTTAGCGATGGCGCGGCCGATTCGCTCAAGGAGTTCGAGAATAAAGGTCTGCCGTTGATCTTTCACGCGGTCGGAACGCGCCACGTCAATGTAGGAATCGTGAACCTCGACGTCCGTTCCAATCCGGATAATCCGTCGCAACGCGCCGTCTTCACGACCATCCTGAATGCCTCGACCAACCAGCAGCAGATTCAGGCCGAACTGGTCTTCGAGGACAAAGTCGTGAGTGTAAAGCCCATCACGCTCAAGCCAAAAGAATCTTCGCCCCAGGTCTTC
>DASYTB010000168.1:0-5035 GCA_036002705.1 Verrucomicrobiia bacterium | reverse complement strand
AGGGTTAAACGTAATTTGCAAAAGCGGCCTCGGGCATGTGCTCGGGGCCGCTTTTTTGTTCTTAATGTTTGCATGGCCTTGGACACGCAAACGTCCTTTCTGAAGCTGCACATTTCGTGCGAGTACGATGCAGTGCGCGGTACGGCGGGACAGGTTCGGTCCTTTTTAGCTGAACAAAAGGTTGGCGAATCCGACCTGTGGGCGTGTGAATTGGCGTTCGTCGAGGCGTGCAATAATGTGGTGCGTTATACGCCGGCATCTCTGTATTCGGAAGGCGTGCTGGTTGAGATCCGCCGCCGCGACAGGGAGATCGAATTTCGTATCAATGATCGTTCAACCGGTTTTGATCTTCCCGCCGAAATCGAATTGCCCGCGCCCGACCAGGAGCGGGGACGTGGCTTGTACGTCATTAAGTCGCTCATGGATCGGATGGAATACGTTCGCGGTGCGGCGGGGAATTGTCTCATCCTGACGAAACGACTCAGGCTACAATGAAATTCCCGTATAGCCGCGGGTGATCTGAAATGCGGTATTCCCAAGGGATCGCGAGCGTGGAGTTTGTTGCCCACCTTTTACTTGCCCGATGAGATGCAGAAGCTTTCCCGCGATTTCCTCGCCGCTCTCCTTTTCGCTGACCAGCAGATCGACATCGCTGTGGAGGTGTTGGGGAAGACGCTCGGTTAAGGCCACTTGAATGGTCGGAACGAGCGGGTTGGATGGAACGATCGTCTCGCTCTCGAATGCAAGGAGCATCTGCATTCCGGAAGCTCCCAATCCGGTGAGTATCTCGCCCAGATCATCCGTTGGGCACTCCATCATGTAAGCGCCGGGCGCGCGGAACCGTTCGCCATACACGAGTGCTTTCTCAGAAACGCACAAGCCTTCGGCCAGAACCGAACTCCCTCCGGCCATCGAGAATTCTTTCGCCAGCAGGCAAAATGCCCTTTGCAGCGTTTCCGACGCATTGACTGCCGCGAATCCGATGGAGAAGGGTTCGCCGTGAGGGGAGGCGGACGTCGAATAAAACCATTTCAGCGCTTTTTTTGTCACGCGCTCGATCCCGCCATCCAATTGAACGCTGGCGAAACCGTAATTCGACTCGGCCAAGCCGAGTTCCCGGAGTAGATTTCTAAACGCGTCATTGTGCGTTTTTTCGCAGCCGTGTTCGAGCAGGAGTGCTTTGCTCACGAATGGGTGCGCCAGATAACCCGCCATGGTGCGCATGAACAGTTGTTCGGGCTCTCCGCCGGAATTGCCGCATCCCTCCGTGTGGGGCAAGGCCACGGCGCGGGAGTAGCTCTTTTCGGGCGTGGCATTGAGTTGATCCACAATCATCCGTGCGATTTGGCTGGAACAGAGGCTGGTCGGTAAAACCAGCGCCACTCGCTCCCCTTGTGGAGAGATAATGTCGCGGATAATTCGGCGATCCATTTCGCCCGAAACGCTGCTGAGCAAAACAGGATTTCGAACCGGTCGCTGCTTCTGCCCGGAGCCGTTTTGCCGCCATTCGCGCCAGAGTTGCACCTGGAAATGCCCTGCTTTTTCTCCAACGCTCGGTTCGCCCGAGGCGACCCTGAGCATCTGCTCAAATGCTTCGTTTCCGAGGGCTTCCAGAGGTTCGCCGTCCAGATACCTGCCGGCATTGAAATCCATTTCATTGCGGACCAATTCAAAACGACGGGTTGTCGTTATGATCTTGATCGTGGGCACGAACGGAAAATTTGTGATCGACCCATTTCCGGTGGCGAAGAGAATCATGTTGCAACCCGCCGCCACCTGCCCGGCGATGCTTTCCAGATCGTTGCCCGGGCTATCCATGAAATAGAAGCCGGGTTCCGACATCAACTCGCCGAAATCGATGACGCAATCCAGCCGCGTCGCGGGATCTTTTTTTCGGGCCGCGCCGATCGATTTGATGCTGATGTTGTAGAGGCCGCGAAACATGTTTCCGCCGGAGGGATTCCCTTCAGCGGTGTGGCCGTGGATCGCGGCCCATTGCTGAAAACGATCCAGCTTTTCCAGGAAAGCTTGGGCGGTTTGAAGATCGCGCACGCTTTGCAGAACGTAACTCTCGGCACCAATCAGTTCATCGGTTTCCGCCAGATTGGCGCTGCCGCCGCAGGCGACCGTTCGACGCGAGAGAATTCCGACCAGCGGATTGGCGGAGACGCCGGAGAAAGCGTCCGAACCGCCGCATTGCAAGCCAAGGCGCAGTTCGGACAGAGGAATCGCTTCACGCCTGAATTTGTTCACGTTCGGCAACCAGGATCGGAGACGTTGTTCCGCTTGAACAAGGGCTTGCTCGAATGAGCTTTCGATGGAGAAGAAATCGTGAAGCAAAACGTCCGTCGGATACTTTTTTTCAGAAAGGAAGCTTTGCAGGGCATTATTCGAGAGTAGCTGATTCGGAAAATCGACGCAGAGCATCGCGCCGACATTTGGATTCACCATGAACCCCGCCAGGGTGCGCAGGGTCAGTTCGAAGTTATTCGGGCGCGCAGCGGAGCCGCCTTCGGTGTGTTCGACCGCGACGACGCCGTCGATATTGGGGAAATGGTCCCGGACGTTTTTAAATCGCGCCGCCAGGTTGCGCGTGAACCCCGCCGTTTTCGAACTCACGCCCAAAACGACGATATAATTTCGAGTTCCTGCCCCACGCCGGTCGCTCCGTCGAAATCCTTGAAACGCAGATGGTGCAGTGATGGGTGCAACTTGAGATCCTGGGCGGAAGCCTGGGCGGAAGTTCGCTTCATCCAGCCTGAACGGCTGGCGGTAATCCGAAAAGTTCGGCGCTTTGGGCAATTCGAATTCCACATGCCTTTCGGATAGCACACGAAGAATCTTTTCATTGCAGACGTACTCACCCGGTTCGATATCGCGCAGCGCGATCCCAAAAGGCAGTCCCCACGAGAGAAGCGGCTGGCCTTTGTTAATACGAAACAACGCGAAGCGATGTCCTTCCAGGACGGTGTGGGCGAATTCAAAAACGAGTTGCCGAATGAGAATCCGCGTTCCCGTCGGAAGCGTCCGCACCGCAATCGCGGTGTTATCGCCTGACGCCGGGACCCGCGCGGCTTCGTCAAAGCGAAGCGGTTCTGTGAAATCGTTGGGCACTGGCAGAAGGTAAACGCGGCCGGGAAGCTGTCGAGCGTGGAGAGAGTGATGCTCGCTGTTCATAAGAATTCGAGGGGCTCGCGGTAAGGGAGATCGCGGTCGAGGAAATGATCGCGATAGAGCTGAGAATACGGGGATAGCGTCCAGAATTGATCCGGAAAGGTTCGTGATGGGGGCACGGGAGAGCGGCACCGCAAGGGGCATTCACTGAGAGCGCTTTGGTAGGCGGAAACCCAGGGCGTCGGCTCAAAGATTCGCCGATGCCCTGAGCTACTATCGTATCGTTCTTACAGGATTTCAGTTTGCGCTGGTGCGATCGGCGCTCTGGGGGGCGAAGGAATCGAGGAAGTTTTTGAGGATGGGGGAATTATCGGCGCGGCGCCAGGCCAGGACGGTGTGAACGGGGGGCAGGCCGCCCGGGAGGGGGCGGAACATCAGTCCGGGGCGCTTGACTTCGGCGAGCGTGGCTGTCGTGGGGGCGATACCGAAGCCGGCGGAGATGAGCCACATTTTGGTTTGGATATCATTGGCGTATTGAGCGACGCGGGGTTTCGACCCGGCCTTGGAGCAGGCGGCGAGGAAGGGATCGTAATAGCCATGCTGCACGTTCGGGTGCATCAGGACCATGGATTCGCCGTCGAAGTCCGCCCAATCGATTTGTTTCTTTTTCGCGAGGCGATGGCCGGCGGGCACGGCGAGAACCTGGCGGGATTCTTCGACGAATTTGTAATCGAGTTCGGGGAAGCCGACGGGTGGGCGGAGGAGGCCGGCATCGAGCTCATTTGCGCGCAAGCGGCTGAGCTGCTCCGTGCTGGTGAGGTCGAAAAGGGAGAAGTCAACGCCCGGGAAGCGCTGGCGAAAGGTCCTGAGGATTCCGGCCAGCCAGGCATTGGCCGTGGGGGCAATGACGCCAAGACGGAGGGTGCCGACGAGGCCGACATTGGCCTGGCGGGCGCGATTCTCGGCTTCGGAGGCGGTGAGGAGAACGCGCTTGGCTTCTTCGAGGAAAACGCGCCCGGCAGGCGTAAGTTCAACCTTGCGGGTGGTGCGCTGAAGTAATTGCACGCCAAGCTCTTCTTCGAGGTTTTTCACCTGCGCGCTGAGAGCGGGTTGGGCGACGTGAAGTTCTTCGGCGGCGGCGCGAAAGTTCAAATGGCCGGCGACAGCGGCAAAGTAGCGCAAATGGCGCAATTCCATCGATTGATAGTAATCTCTTATCAATGCGGTAGCAAACTTGTATTGGGCGCACCCGGGCAAAAAGCGTATAGAGAGGAGGCGATTTTAATGGAACGTGCCGCAACCTGCGCATGCAGGACCGGGAAAAAACGCCAAGGAGACTGATGGGGGTTGGGAGTTGGGCGCGCGAGCGCCGCAACGCCTGGGGAGAACGGGAGTAGCGGCTCGTGTGAGCCGCCGCTCCTTTGATTTTGAAAGTATGTGGATTGTCCGTTTAGCGCTGCGCCGCCCCTACACCTTCGTGGTGTGTGCGCTTGTGTTATTGCTGCTGACGCCGTTCGTGCTGCTGCGAACGGCGACGGACATTTTTCCGTCGATCGATATCCCGGTCATCAGCATCATCTGGCAATACCAGGGGCTAAGCGCCGAGGAAGTCGAACAGCGCCTGATTTATCTGCACGAGCGTTCGCTGAGCGCGACCGTGAATGACATCGAGCACATCGAATCCAACGCGTACAACGGGGTGGGGATCATCAAGGTTTTTCTGCAACCGGGCGCGGATGTGAATGGGGGAATCGCACAGGTCACGGCGATCGCACAAACGATCATGCGGCAGATGCCGCCTTCACAAACGCCCCCGCTGATCCTTCGCTACAACGCGTCCACCGTGCCGATCCTGCAGTACGCGCTGGGCAGTTCGACGCTGCCGGAGCAGGAGCTTTACGACTTGGCCCAAAATCAGATT
>DASYTB010000167.1:0-1568 GCA_036002705.1 Verrucomicrobiia bacterium | reverse complement strand
TGCCGATGCTCGAAGCTTCGTCGGCGTTCGTGGCCGAGGAGGCGTAGAGTGGAAACGCGGCGTCGTCGATTTTAAGGTTGGCGTACCGGGCGGTGAGTTCAAATGCCCCCCACGTTCCGTTGGCGGGATCGAAATTCGATTTTGGCGTGACGCCGTTGTAGGAGGAATTTTCACCGGTGAGCACATACCCCGTGGCGATTTGCCAGGCTTTGTTTTGCAACTCGGCCTTGGCACCAGTCGCACCCGGCCGGACGTTGACGGTGGAAACGACGTATTCACTGAGCAGACCGAACGGGCCATAGCGATAGTCCAGCTGCGGTGAGATGCGCCAGCTCTGGCCATCTGAAATCGTCGTCGGGCCGTATTTGAAAAACGTCTGCTGACCGTCGGTCTTGTAACCACTGGTTAATCCGGACGCGGTCTTTTCACGTCCAAGACTGGTCGAAATTCCCAGCGAGAGTCCGGTCAGCGGGGAATCTGAATGGTTTTTAAATGGCGTGGCACATGCGCGGGCGACGAAATCCTTCTCATTATCGAAGTCGGAATTGTTCGAACTGCCGCCGTCCGGCACGCCGCCGAAAATACCGGCACTGTAGTTTACGGTGCCATTGAGCACATTGCCGCTTGCCTGGACGCCGAGATCGCGGTTCGGCACGAGATTAGTCACGAGGGAACGTTCGTTAAAGAATGTCCAGGAGTCGGACTGGAGGAGTTCGAGACCAACGGGGGATTTGAGTTTTCCGAATTTAAACGCCAGCGCGTTGTTGACGGTGACACCGAGATTGGCGTCGAGAATGCTGACGGTGCTTCCGCCGAATTCCGGCACCAGCTGGAAACTGAAATTCTTTGCAAAAGTTCCTTCAACGATGATTCGGGCGCGGCGCAGCACAAAGGCATTGGGCGAAGCGCCGTTGTCGTCAAAGAACACCCGGGAATCCAACTGCGCCAAGCCGCGCAGCTTGATGGAATTGGCGTCATCTGCCGACGCGAGCGTGAAGCCCTTGTCGGTGATACTGATTTTCGGGTCAGATTTTGCGGCAGCAGCCGCGGACTCGTCCTTGAGCTCCTGATTGCGCTCGAGCACGAGTATTTTCTGTTCGAGGGCGCTGAGCCGATCGTTGGTTGATGAAGATTCGTCAGCCCTGATGGCGGGCGAGAGCGCTAGCAGTGCCGTGAGCACGGGCGCGATGCGATGAATGGTGGAGTTCCTCATGGGAGCAGATCTTTTTAGTTTGCATGGGAACTTCCCGTGGACGGGTCAGTTTTTGTTGGGATGGGTGGACAGGGAATGCCTCCGCTGGCGGCGGTGGGCGGGAAATTTATTCGTCGCCGGCCGGGGCTCGATCCCGGGTCACGCTGGCATCGAGCCGGGTCTTTTCCGTTCGCTCGATTTGGGTCACGCGGCCATCGTGGACGACCAATTGTACGATGCCGTAGCGGAGGCCCTCGACTTTTTCGCGGACGAGCGAAAGCCAGTCGGGCACGGGGGGAACGGGTTGGATGGTGGAATGCATGATGGAAAACGGTTAAATTGAATAATCGGAGAGGAGTTGATGAAGGACGCCTTC
>DASYTB010000166.1:0-6379 GCA_036002705.1 Verrucomicrobiia bacterium | reverse complement strand
GTCACGTCCGGAAACCGATTTTTGGAAAAAGCGCTGAAGGCAATCCCCACGGTCGAATTGGCAAAAGTGGCGCAGTTGAGCGACGCGGCAGAAGGGTTTGATCTCGTCGTCCTGGACAATGTCGCGCCCTTGGCGTGGCCGAAGCCAAACGTCATCGCGATCAACATCGCGCGCACGAATTGGTTTACCGCGTGGAAAAAAGTCGAAGGGCCGTCCATTGTTGATTGGAAAACCGGTCACCCGCTCTTGCGCTTCGTTAATTTTGATAATGTTCAGGTGGCCGAAAGCCTCGGTGTCCAAACACCGTCATGGGCCTTGTCGCTCGTGGATTCGCCGAGCACTCCTTTGGTTTTGGCTGGCGAATTGAATCGGCAGCGAATTGTTTGGATCAGCTTCGATACGCTGCAGAGCACCTGGCCGTTGCGCATTTCGTTTCCTATTTTCGTCGCGAATGCGGTGGACTGGCTGAATCCCGCCTCCGAGCGGGCCAGCATCCTCTCGGTTAAGGCCGGTGATCCCTTCCGATTCAGCGTTCCCGAGAATGTCGCGAATGCGGAGATCACTGTGCCGGACGGAAGCACGCGAACCCGCGCGATTGATTCAAATCGCAAGGAACTGGTCTTCGGTGAGACGCAAAAACAGGGCGTTTACAAAGTTAAAGCGGGAACCAACCAGGTTACTTTTTGCGTAAATCTCCTCGACGCGCTCGAGACGGACACCACCCCGCGACAAGAAATCCAGTTCGGCGCCTACGCGAAAGTCACGAGCACAACGACACGCCAGGCCAATCTCGAAGTCTGGCGCTGGTTTGCGCTCACGGCGTTTCTCATTCTTCTCTTCGAGTGGTGGTACTATCATAGGAGGACCGCATGAAAAGCCGAATCAGGCCCGTAAACGCGAAGGACGGCGGTTCAGTCCCGAAGGGACGACTCGAAAATAGCCCGGCGTTTCAACGCCGGGACTCGGAACGAAATATGTGCGCTGGTCCCGAAGGGACGACCGAACCTCCGCCTCTCCGTTTCAATCGTCCCTCCTGGACGAGGAGTCTTCAATTTGTCGAAAGTCCCGGCGTTGAAACGGCAGGCTATTTTCATGAGGTCCCTACGGGACGGGAGCCTTGCGAACGACCCGCTTTGATTTTGCGCTTGTTGGTGATGATCTGCGGCCTTTGCGTCTTTCTCTTCTCCGCCTGTTCCAAGTCACCCAAAGACTCCAATTCCGTTGTCCTCTACACGTCACAGGACCAGTTCGCCGCCGAACCAATACTAAAAGAATTCACGACTTCCAGCGGCATTGAAGTTCGCACGGTGTTCGACAACGAATCCGCGAAGACGGCCGGGCTGGCGCGCCGGCTCCGTGCGGAACGCTCCTACCCTCAATGCGATGTCTTTTGGAGCAACGAAGAGATGCATACCCGCCTGCTTATTCGTGATCACGTGATCGCCTCGAATGAATGGCGCGCTGCCGGATATCGGACGCGACGCATCGTGATCAATACAAATCATGTCTCGCTGGCGAGAGCGCCCGCGAGCCTGCTGGAATTAACGAATGCGGATTGGAATGGTCGCGTCGCGCTGGCTTATCCGCTTTTTGGCACTACCGCCTCCCACTTCCTCGCTTTGCGCCAGCATTGGGGCGAGGACCTTTGGAAAAGCTGGTGCTACGGCCTGGTGCGAAACGGTTCCAAGGTCGTGGATGGAAATTCCGTTGTGGTGAAACTCGTTGGGGCCGGCGAGGCTTGGGTGGGCCTGACCGATTTCGATGACATCGCGGCGGGCAAGATGCAAGGCTGGCCCATCACCGAACTGCCCATCAATTCCGAAACTCTGGTGATTCCCAGCACGATCGGGTTGATCGAGAGCGCTCCAAATCCCTCGCTCGGAGGGCTGCTCATGGATTACCTGTCAAAACCGGAAACGCTCGCGAAAATGGTAAAAGCGGGTGCCCTGGAGGGGATTGATCCTGGCGATCTTCCCAAAAAAAATTTACAGATCGATTGGAGCATACCGTCCGAGGAAATCGAACGAGCCAATGCTTTTCTCGACTTGATCTTCGTGCGTTCATGAGCTGGACGCTTTTCCAGAACAGCATCCTGGTCGCCGGGGGCACGACGCTGCTCGCGGCGGTTGGGGGAATCGCCGTGGCTCTCCTCGCCGCGGGACTTCCGAGGCCTGCGCGCCTGGCTCTCCTTGCCATGGCCATCGCGGCTTTTGTGATTCCGCCCTTCCTCGTAACGAATACGTGGATGAATTACTTCGGCCTGACCGGCACATGGCGGCCTTACCTTGATTTCGATATCTATTCGCTTAAAGGAACTATTTTCGTGCTCGCGCTTTTGCTTTGGCCCGTCCCGTTTTTTTTCTCTTTCGGAGCGTTGAATCACATCGACAAAACCTACCTTGAGCAGGAACCCGCCTTGCAAAGCACGCACCTGCTCCGCTATCTGCTTTGGCCGCACTGTCGGGCAGCCATCCTTCAGGCCCTTGCCTTGACCTTTGTCCTGGCACTGAACAATTTTTCCGTGCCGTCCTTGCTGCAAACGAAAGTCTATCCAGAAGAACTTTGGCTCTCGTTCATTACGAAGCTGGATTATATCGAAGCACTCAAACTGAGCTGGCCGATGATTCTGGCGCCGATGCTCTTGTTGCTCGTCTTCCGTTCTCGGCCGCAGCATTTCGTCTTCCGCGCCCGCGTTTTGGATCACCAGTTGTTTCGCCAGCGGTGCGGGTCGATTTTTTCGCTTGCCTTGATTCTGTCGATGCTCGTGGTGATCGTCTCGCTCGTCTTGCCGCTGGCTCAGCTTCTCTCGAGTTCGCGCACTTGGGCGGAGTTCGGTCCGGCCATTGCCGCCGGTCGAAACGCAGCCTGGAACTCATTTCTATTCGGCGTCGTGCCCGCGTTTATCGTTGTGCTTGGTGGACTTGTGCTAACCTTTCCGGGAGCTAACAAGACTATCTGGATCGGCATCCTATCCTGGTTTTTCTTTTTGATGCCCGGGGTCCTTCTCGCAATTGGCCTGATTTGGACACTAAACCGGCCTGGTCTCGTCTCGTTCTACCAAAGCGCGGGTGTCGTCTTGCTGGCCTTCTTCATTCGTTATTTCGCGATTGGCTGGACTGGCGCGCGTGTTTCGGCGCAAGCCGGCGATCGATCTCTGGCCGATGTTATTGCGACCTTCGGCGGTTCGCGTTGGGCGCAGTTCCGTTTTGCGGCCTGGCCGAAATCAAAATATCTCTTGCTCGGCACTTTCTACATTGTCTATCTGCTCTGCCTCTGGGAAGTGGAGACGCTCGTGCTGATTGTCCCGCCCGGACGTGAAACGCTCGCGCTCCGTGTCTTTAACATGCTGCATTACGGTCACGCCTCGCAGGTCGATGCGCTTTGTGTGTGGTTGTTGATTTTTGCATTGGTGCCGCTTTGTGTGTTTATCTCTGCAATTAACATGGGTCGCATGGCGCGCGTACTTTCCGCTTTTACCGTCCTGCTCCTTCTCGGGTGCGACTCGTCTCCGCAAAACGAAACCCATCTCGAGAGCAAATTCTTTCGCGGCGTGCAAATCATCGGCACGCGGGGCACGGGCGCGGGGCAATTCAACAAACCGCGTTCGGTGGCGCTCGACCGGAACGACAACCTTTACGTCGTCGATATGACCGGACGCGTTCAGAAGTTTTCGCCTGATGGCCAATATGTTCTGTCGTGGCAAATGCCTCAGACGGAAAAAGGCAAACCCAAGGGAATGGTACGTGACTCAGATGGGAATATCATTGTGGTCGAACCCCATTATTCGCGCGTGAACCATTTTGATTCAAACGGCAAGCTCGTCGCGCAATGGGGCGAGAATGGCACGAACGTGGGCCAGCTTGTGTTTCCGCGCTCGGTCGCCGTTAATTCGCGTGGCGAAATCTATCTGAGCGAATACGGGATGGCCGAGCGGATCAACCGGTTCAGCAAAATGGGCAGGCGCTTTTTGGGCATGTTTGGCGTGCCGGGCACCGGGCCGGGCGAGTTGAATCGCGCGGAAGGGCTCGGCGTCGGACCGGATGATTCTGTTTATGTCGCTGATTCGTGCAATCATCGCGTTCAGATTTTTTCGCCCGAAGGAAAGTTCATCGCCGAATTTGGCAAAGCCGGCAGCGGCCCGGGCGAAATGAGTTATCCGTACGACGTTCGTGTGGACCCCGCCGGAAATCGATTTGTATGCGAATTCGGGAATAGCCGTGTCCAAGTGTTCGATGCCCAGAACCGTCCCATTGAGATCATCGGAGGTGCAGGCGTTGAACCCGGCCAAATGAACAATCCCTGGGCCATCGCTTTCGACTCGCACGGCAATCTTTACGTGGCCGATTCAGCCAATCATCGCGTCCAGAAATTCATCCGACGCGATCCGTTGAATTCAGCGAAAGCAAGCGTCGCCGCCGAGGTTGGGGCTCGTGAAAGACCTCTTATTAGCACCGTGGCTTTAGCCCGGTGCATGACGGATTCTGAAGCGGAAGAACCGTTTCAACGGTTTTTTGGAGCAGGCAAGCCGTTAAAACGGCTAATCACGCTTCCGCCATCACCGCACCGGGCTGAAGCCGCGGTGCTGATGAGAGAGACGTTCACTCACGTTCCGAGCTTCACCCTCGCTGCCAAATGAATTTCCAATTCACGCATCCCTATTGGCTGCTGTTGCTCCCGCTGGGGCTGGCCTGGCTCGCCTGGTTGTCGATCAAATCGGATGTTCAAACCACCCCGTGGCGCCGATGGACCTCCGCCATTCTGCGCGGGATTGTCATGCTTCTTCTGGTCTGCGCCATCGCTGGCGCGCAATGGCTCCGTCCCCTCGAAGGGATGAATATCTTCTACCTGCTCGACCGCTCCGACAGCATCCCCTCCTCGCAACAGGAAGCCGCGCGTGATTACGTCAATAAATCCGCGAAATTCAAAAAGCCTCTCGACAAAGCGGGCGTCGTTGTCTTTGCGGCGGACGCTGGCATCGAGTTCTCGCCCAATCCCATCGTCGATTTTCAAAAGGTCCAGGCGGTGGTCGGGACCGAACGCACGGATATCGCCGGCGCGTTGCGACTGGCGACCGCGGCTTTTCCAGAGACCGGCCAGAAGCGCATCGTCCTCATCTCGGATGGCAATGAAAATGTCGGGGACGCCATCGGGGCGGTGACCGCCGCCAAGCCGCTCAATGTTTCCATTGACGTTGTCCCGATCGGCGCGAGTCGAGGTCAGGACGTCTCGATCCAAAAGCTCTCGCTCCCGAACAATCTGAAGAAAGGCCAAACCTTTGATGTGAAGATTTTTGCTCAGGCCGACCAGGCACAAAGCGCCACCCTTCGCCTGTATCGCAACAATCAGTTCCTTGATGTCGCGAAGGTGGAACTCAGCGCCGGAAAGAATCTTTTTTCTTTCCCCCAGACGCTCGATCAGCCCGGTTTCTACAGCTACGATATTCAGATCGAAGCGCAGCGCGATATGCTGCCGCAAAACAATCGGGCGGTGAACTTCACCTACGTCCGCGGCGATCCCACGATTTTAGTCGTTTCCTCCGATCCGGAAGGGGACAAACAGCTCGCGGACGCGTTGCGCCAATCGCATCTCGAAGTGAAATTGACCGACGTGAGCGGCTTCCCTTCCACCCTCGCGGAGATGCAAACCTATGACGCCATCTTTCTGAGCAACGTCGCCGCGGGCGATCTCGGCACTGATCTAATGCGGTTGCTCGAAAGCGCCGTGCGCGATTTTGGCGTCGGTTTGGTTTGCCTCGGCGGAGACCAGGCCTTCGCCGCCGGCGGATATCGGAACACCCCACTGGAAACGGTTCTACCCGTGGACATGGAATTGAGCAGTAAAAAGGTTCTGCCGAGCGGCGCGCTGGTCCTCGTCGTTCATGCCACGGAATTCCCAAACGGGAATCAATGGGCGCGCGACATCGCCTTTGCCGCGCTCAAATCGCTCGGGCCTCAAGACGAAATGGGCATCATTTTGTGGGACGGGAAGGACTCCTGGCTTTTCGAGCTGTCGAAGGTCGGCGATGGCAAGGAAAAGGGACGCATGATTGCCGGGATGAATCCGGGCGACATGGTGAGCTTTCAGGGCGTGATGAACAGCGCGCATCAGGCGCTCAAGAAATCCCACGGCAGCATTAAACACATGGTCGTGTTCAGTGATGGCGACCCGACCGCGCCGACGGATGCGCAGCTTCAATCGATTATCGGTGACAAAATCACGATGAGCAGCGTGATGATTGGCGGCCATGTCGCGCCGGACACGATGACCCATATCGCGGAAGTGGGCCGCGGCCGGTTTTATGATGTGCGCTCGCCCAACATGCTTCCTCAGATTTTCATCAAGGAGGCGGCGGTGATTTTGAAGTCCGCCATTTTCGAAG
>DASYTB010000165.1:0-3591 GCA_036002705.1 Verrucomicrobiia bacterium | reverse complement strand
CATGACCATGCAACTCGACGCCGTCGAAGCCTGGGGCGCGACCTTGATGATTTGGAAGAGCGGGCGAAGGACGCT
The DNA here is from genome assembly GCA_036002705.1 of Verrucomicrobiia bacterium. Taxonomy (GTDB): domain Bacteria; phylum Verrucomicrobiota; class Verrucomicrobiia; order Limisphaerales; family SXQI01; genus DASVNK01. The sequence continues at coordinate 3,516 of DASYTB010000165.1, read as the reverse complement.
GCCGGTCACTTCATTCGAGCCGGAGACCAATCCATCCGCCTGGTGCATGGCCACCATCATTGCGCCGAAATAATTCGGCTTCATCATCGTTTCGCGAGCCTCGCGCTCCTTGATTCCTTTAAATCGGCGCAACATTTCATAACGGCGCGCGAAGTTCTCCAATTCCTCACTCTCCTCCGGATTAATAATGCGAATTCCTTCCAGGGAAACGTTCAACTTCTCCGCCGCATGTTTGATCTCCGTCCGATCGCCGAGGAGGATCGGCACGCCGCAGCGCAACGAAAAAAACTGGCGAGCCGCCTGCAACACCCGCGGCTCGGTTCCTTCCGGAAACACGATCCGTTTTGGATGGCGCTGCAGCTTCTCGATAATACTGCCTATAAAACGCATGGCAGTTGTCTAACTGAGCAACCTCGAAACTGCAATTACGCTTTTCCGCGTCACGGCTCCGTCTTGGTTCACCGAGCCGGGACCGTGAGGGAGCGCGCTGAATACCGGAGGCAAAATCGCTCCCTCAAGGTCGCGGCTCTCTTTCATGCAACGAACCCGCCGTCTCCTTTGATTCAAGGGACTGACAGAGCGGTTACTTTTCCGCTACCCTCATTCAAAGCATTCACCCCCCATTTCAAATTTTGGCGGTTTGCTCCGTTTCGGGTAAACTTCCAACCGTGTTCAGCGAAGCGGAGCTAATTGCCAGATGCCGGCAGGGGGACGCCGATGCCTGGGACGGGCTTTTCGATCGCTATTACACGCTGGCAGGCAAGTTTATTTACCAAATGGCCCCGACCTTTTCGCCGGACGATGTCGAGGAAATCTGCCAGGACGTTTTTCTCTCCGTGATCCGGAACTTGAGTAGTTTCCAGGGCCACAGCGCATTTCAAACCTGGCTCTATCGGATCGCGGCGAACAAAGCGCGCGATTTCCTCGAACGCCAGCGCGCCGCCAAGCGGGGTGGGGGAGAGGTGCCGTTTTCGCTCGATGCCGAAGATCCAGAAACCGGTCTCAAGCTGGATCCGCCAGGGCTCGCGCCAACTCCGGATGGAATCCTGATGAACGCCGAAACCATGTCGATGATGCGCGCCGCCCTCGATCGACTGGGCGATCCCTGTCGCGAGATCATCGAACTGAAATACTTCGGCGATCTCAGTTACGAAGAGATCGCTTATGAACTGCGCCTGAACCCGAAAACAGTCAGTTCGCGTTTAAGTAAATGCCTGGATAAATTGGAAGAGATCGCGAGACCTCTCTTTAAAAGGGAGAATCTCAGCTCGCCTTCCGTCTAATAACCGCCGATGTCAGACGAACCGAACAAAAAGATGGACGAAGTGCTCCGGGCTTACGCGCGCGAGCGCCGTAAATCTCCCGAAGCGCGGCTGACTCCGGCGATGCGCAAACTCCTCCAGGCGGAGGTGAAGCGTTATCATCCCCAAGAGCAGCGGGATGAGCCGGGTTGGTGGACGAAGCTGCGCGCGTTCTGGCCGCAAATTGCTTTCGGCGGGGCGCTCGGCGCGATGCTATTGGTCGCCGCGCTTTCTCTCGAACGGAGGCCGGCCCTTCGTGAGGCAGAGGCGCAAAAAAAATCTCTGCCGGTGGCCGATAAAGAAATTGATTCCGCCAATCGCCGCGACCAGCCCGTGCAGTTATTAAAGCAGGAAAATGAAGCGATCGGCTCTGGCCTGCCGAACAAAGCCAAAATGGAAGTGGCGCCCGTTCAAACCGTGCCCCAAGCCTTGGCCGGGACAGCGCCGACGCCGGTTCGCCCATTGTCGAATGAACCGGAGCTGCGCTTGCGAGAAGAGGCCGCAGCTGCAAAGGATGCGGCAGCCGACAGCGCGGCCTCCGCCTCCCCGCAATTTTACATGAGAAATCCAGAGGTGATGAAACGGTACTTTCCTCAGCTTCGCCCGGCGGTGACCCCAAGCGCGTCTGCGGGGGGCAAGTCGAGTGACGAAGTCACGGCTGGCGGAGCCGCTCCGGCAAAAAATTTGGCGACGGAAAGAGCAGCCGTAGCGAACGAGCTGACCAATCTCGGCGCTGCCCGCCGCGCCACCTTTGTCCAGATTGCCAATACGTCCGCTCGCGCCACCGGGGCCACATTCCCGGTCCTGCAAAACTTTCAGGTCGAGCAACTCGGGCAGCAATTGCGCCTGATTGATAATGACGGGTCCGTTTATGCCGGCGCAATCGAGGCCCAGCAGACCGAGGCACTTCCGGATGTTCGCGTCCAAACGAGTTTAAAACCGGCGGCTCAGTTTGGCCTTCAGGCTGCGGTTGCCGCGGCCAACATCCCACAGAACTCGACGGTTTATTTACTCAATGCGAGCGGGATGAATCGAACTTTGGGCCGCGACGTCGTGGTCACCGGCAACTACTTCGAACAGACCAATGTGTCGCCTGCTAATGCTTCCCTGACGGCCGCGCCCGCGGCGCCAAGAACCGCCTCGCCGGCGCAGGCTCCGGCCCAGCAGCAAGTCCGCCGCGCGCTGGTGGGCAAGGCCATCGTCGGCAAGACGAATCAACTTTCGATTGAAGCCGTTTCCACCGAGCCATAACCGAGAGTTAAGCTCCAACGCTAGGGCGTGGGATAGCAGGCGATCACTTCAATTTCCACACGGGCGCTTCGCGGCAAAGCGGCGACCTGGATTGTCGAGCGGGCTGGGAAATTGTTCGTAAAAGATTCGGAATAGACCGTGTTCATATCGGCGAATTCCTCCAGCGTCGTCATAAAGACGGTCGTCTTGACGACATTCTCAAAGCTCAGCCCCTGATCTTTCAAAATGCCGTCGATATTTTGGAGGACCTGCCGTGTCTGCTCGCGAATGCCGCCTTCGACCAATTTGCCTTCGCGGTTGAGTGGGATTTGTCCCGAGCAAAACAGAAAGTCCCCAACCCGAACAGCGTGAGAGTACGGCCCGACCGGGTTAGGGGCATCCGATGGTTGAACGATGTGCGGTCGCATGGAGTCTAGTTTCAGGGCGTTCTAAGCATGGCTGTCCAGCTAATTTTTGGGTAGGACAGCCGCCTCGGTCCAATGCCACTGAGGATTCTGGTCTCGTCCCGGAGGGACAACCCGAAAATAGCCCAACGCTTTAAGTTTAACGTTGGGGAGAAAAGCCCAAACCAGGAAAGAACGTCGAGGGCTTTCGCCGTTCCAAAGCTGCTGGTACGCAGGGTGGTGCGGGATAATGGGCCGTAAAGTCCCATGGCCTCGCTTATGCTCAATTCTTCTTTATGAAGACAGAGGGACTGGCGCTCTGGAGTCGGATCAGCCTGGTGACGATTGAAAATCTGCAACTGCGCATCTATATGCGGGCCGGGCACGTGATTGCCTGCACATTTGTGAGGCAGGCGGAATTATCGGATTGCCTCAAGAGCTTAACATCCGTCCCGCTCACGACGCCATTCCGCTTCTCTTGGGAGCATGCGGAGGCGCTGGCACGTCCGTGATCTCAAAACCAGCGGACCCGATAGAAACGCAAAGTGGCGCTATCCGAATCCTGATACTGGGCTGAACCA
>DASYTB010000164.1:0-28727 GCA_036002705.1 Verrucomicrobiia bacterium | reverse complement strand
GGAATACCAGAAATACGGCGGGAACAAGATTCAGATCAAAAAGTACGATCCGCAGCCGGATTCCGACGCGGAGGATTCCGCGAATCTTGACGGCGTGGAGGGGCAGCCAGCGAACACGGGCGAGAAAATCTATCTTGGCCTCGCGGTCAGCATGCTCGACCAAAAGGTCGCGATTCCTTTTCTGGACCCGCGCAACGAACGATTGCTTGAATACGACATCACCCGCGCGATTGCCAACGTCATGAACACGCAAAAGGCGGTCGTGGGCATCATGAGCAGTCTCCCGATTTTCGGCCAATTCAATCCCATGATGATGCAGATGGGCCGCATGAATCGTCAGGACCCCTGGGTCCTGGTGAGCGAACTGAAACACGATTTTACCGTGAAGGAGATTCAACCGACCGCGGAGAAGATCGACGATGATGTCAATGTGCTCATGGTCATTCATCCGAAGAATTTTTCGGATAAAGCGCTCTACGCTATCGACCAATTCATCATGCGCGGCGGCAAGCTCATGGCGTTTGTCGATCCGATGTCTTACGTCGATAGCCAGAACGCGCCTCAGAACAACCCGATGCAGGGCGCGATGAATGCCGGTTCGAGCCTTGACAAACTCACCAAGGCATGGGGCATCGAGTATGACGTGAGCAAAGTGGTGGCGGATCTGGTTTACACGACCAAGATCAATCGCGGCCAAGCGGCGGAAGATTCTCCGGCGGTCCTCTCACTGACGGATCAAGCCGTGAATACCAATGACGTAGTGACCAGCCAGATGGATAACATGTTGTTGCCGTTCGTCGGCGCGTTTACGGGCGCACCTGCCGAAGGCTTGAAAGAAACAGTGCTCCTCCATAGCTCGACTCAATCCCAGTTAGTCGAGAAGTTCATGGCTCAATTCGGCGGGCAAAATATCACCAAGGATTTTCAGCCTTCCGGCAAGGAGTATGCGCTGGCGATTCGCCTCACCGGCAAATTCAAGAGCGCCTTCCCGGACGGTCCGCCGAAGGATTCGGGCACAAACGCTCCGCCGCCGGCCGCGGCGCATTTGAAGGAAGGCGCGAAGGAAAATGCCGTGGTCCTCGTGGCTGATTCCGATCTTCTCTACGACGCCTTCGCGGCCCAGGTGCAGAATTTCTTCGGTCAAAAGATGGTCTTCCGGATCAACGCGAATCTGAACTTTGTCCAGAACGTGATTGAGCAAAGCGCGGGCGATGAAAACCTGATCCAGGTCCGAAGCCGCGCGACCATGAACCGGCCCTTCACGAAAGTGCGTCAGATGCAGGTCGTGGCCGAGGAGCGCTTCCGCAGCAAGATTCGTGATTTGGAAAAAAGCCTGCAGGATACACAAACGCGTTTGAGTGAGTTGCAGCAAGCCAAGCAGGGACAGCAGAAACTCATTCTCTCGGCGGAACAGCAGGCGGAAATCCAGAAGTTCAAACAGAAACAGGCCGAGGCGAACAAGGAGCTGAAGCAAGTCCGGAAGGATTTGCGGCGCGATATCGATTCGCTCGAGAATCGGCTGAAATGGCTGAACATCGCCGGCATGCCTCTCATCGTGATTGGCGCCGGGATTTCAGTGGCTTTGGTTAAACGCAAAAAGACTGCGGCACGATGAATCGGAAACAATTCTTTACACTCGTCGTTCTGGGCCTGGTCGTGGGCGGGCTCGGGCTTTATTTCTATGGCAAGAACAAGGAGTCTTTCACCCAATCCTCCTTCCAAACCGGGCAGAAGGTCCTCAGCAACTTTCCGCTGAATGACATTGCCCAGGTGCGGATCAAGGCGCCGACCAACGAAGTGAACCTCGTGCGCGGCGCGGAAGGCTGGACCGTGAAAGAACGCTGGAATTATCCCGCGAATTTCTCGGAAATCAGCGAATTCCTGCGGAAGGCGTGGGAGCTGAAACCGGTCCAGGACGTGCCAGTGGGCAAGAGCCAGTACGGACGGCTGGATTTGCTCAATCCCACCGAAAACCAGGGCACTAATGCCGGCACGCTGGTCGAATTCAAAGGAACGAATGCCGCCACTTTGAAGTCAATCGTCCTCGGAAAAAAGGCGACCAAGGAATCCGCAGGCGGCGGACCTTTTGGGGGCGGCGGCGGAGGCGAATATCCCGTGGGCCGTTACGTGATGGTGCCGGAGAACCCGCCCAAAGTCTGGTTGGTCAACGAGACTTTCTCCAGCATCGAGACCAAACCGGAGCAGTGGCTCAATAAGGATTTCTTCAAGATTGAAAAGGTTAAAGCCGTCTCAGTCGATTATCCCGAGAAGCCAACGAATTCCTGGAGCGTTGTGCGCGAAACAGAAACGGGCGATTGGAAGCTGGCTGACGCAAAGCCCGATGAGAATTTTGACCATACCAAAGCGTCCGGCCTGAATTACGCGCTCTCTTCACCCAGCTTCAACGACGTCGCCGCACCCGAGCTCAATACAGAACAAGCTGGGTTGGCCAAGCCAACTGTGGCTAAGCTCGAAACGTTCGAAGGCTTTACCTACACGGTGGATGTCGGCGCCAAGACCAACGAAGACAATTCGTTCCTCAAAGTGAAAGTGACCGGGAATTTCCCGAGCCAGCGCACGCCAGGAAAGGACGAAAAGCCGGAGGATAAAGAGAAGCTCGACAAGGAATTCAAAGACAAAACGGAAAAGCTGAACGAGAAGCTTAAGAACGAGCAGAAGCTCGAGAAGTGGACCTACCTCGTCAGCAAGTGGACGGTCGATTCTCTCCTCAAAGAACGAAAAGACTTCATGACGGAAAAGAAAGAGGAGAAAAAGCCCGAGACTTCCGCGACGAGTCCCAAGCCGGTGGACCTGTCCGCTCCGCCCATCGAAACACTTCCGCCCGAGCTGAAGAATCTTCCCGTGGCACCCGCGCCCACCGAGCCTAAGACCGCGCCCGCTCCCGAGAAAAAGGAGACGGAGAAAAAAGAGAGCGGCGACGGAAAGTAGGACGGCCGCCGTAATCGGCTTTGAACGGTAAAGGCCCTTCTCGGCGGTCTTGCGGCTCAGGTTCTCGCCCGCGGGCCGAATTGGAGGGAAGCATGATTCGAAACCTGACGGCCTCGCTCATTCTGATCTTCGCCTTCGGCGCACCAGCAACTCGTGGTCAGTCCCTGACGCTTGAGACCGAGATTTGCGTGTACGGCGGAACCGCAGGCGGCGTCGCGGCGGCGGTCCAGGCAGCGCGCCACGGGCATCCCACTGTTCTGCTCGAATTCGGAAGTCATTTAGGTGGCATGAGCTCCGGCGGCCTCGGCCAAACCGATATCGGCAACAAAGCCGCCATTGGCGGGCTCGCCCGCGAGTTCTACCTGCGTGTCGGCAAATATTACGGCAAGGCCGAAGCGTGGACCTTCGAGCCCCACGTCGCCGAGCGCGTCTTTTTTGACCTCATCAACGAGGCGAAGGTGCCGGTTTATTTCGAATCGCGCCTCGCGGATGTTCTCAAGGAGGGGCCTCGCATCCGCGAAATCCGCATGGAAGATGGGAGAAGAATCCGCGCCAAAATTTTCATCGACGCGACGTATGAAGGCGATCTCATGGCCCGCGCTGGCGTGAGCTTCACGGTCGGGCGCGAGGCCGATTCCAAATACAATGAGACGTTGAACGGGATTCGGGCGCAAACCTCGAAACACCAGTTCGACGTGGTGGTTGATCCCTACAACACCCCTGACGACCCGGCGAGCGGATTGATTCCCCTGGTTCAGGATGTACCCCTCGGCACACCCGGCGCGGGAGACTCATCGGTGCAGGCCTATAACTTTCGCCTGGTTCTGACAAAAAATCCGGACAACAAACGCCCGATCGCCGCCCCGGCCAATTACGATCCGCAGCAGTTCGAATTAATGGCGCGCTATCTTCAAGCCCGCGCCGCGTCCGCCAAAAAGCCATCGCTCGGCGAACTCATGCATATCCAGATGATGCCAAACGGCAAAACGGACATTAATAACAACGGGGCCGTATCCACCGATTTCATCGGTTTCGATTACGAGTATCCGAATGCGGATTACGCCACGCGGACGCGCATCTGGCGCGAGCACGAAAACTACACTCGCGGTTTGCTCTATTTTCTAGCGACCGACCCGCGCGTTCCGGAGGACATCCGCGGCGAGATGCAGAGTTGGGGCCTCACTCGCGATGAGTTTATTGATACCCAGGGCTGGCCGCATCAGCTTTACATTCGCGAAGCGCGCCGCATGGTTTCGGACTACGTCATGACCGAGCACAACTGCCGCGACTCGATGGTGGTTCCCGACGCCATCGCGCTCGCCGCCTACACCATGGATTCGCACAATTGCCGCCGCCTCGTGAACAACGGGAAGGTCGAAAACGAAGGCGACGTGCAAGTCGGTGGTTTTCCACCTTACCAGATTGCCTACCGCAGCATCGTGCCGAGCCAGCGCGAATGCGACAACCTCCTGGTCCCGGTCTGTCTCTCATCCACGCACATCGCCTACGGCTCCATTCGCATGGAGCCGGTCTTCATGGTCCTTGGTCACTCCGCCGCGGATGCCGCGTCGCTCGCGCTGGAAAAGGGCACTGCGGTTCAGGAGGTTGATATTGCTGCCCTGCAAAAGATGCTTTCCGCCGAAAAACAGGTTCTCGAATGGAAAAAAATAACGAAAAACGATTAAAAAACTGGAGCCATCGCTCCGCTCCTGCTACGTAATTTAAAGGCTTCAACAAGATTTGCAGTTTCTGCCCTGGTATCGCTTTGAGGCTTCCGGAACGCCTTTCCACGTTCGGAAGCCATATTTTTCGGTTGTGAGCGAAGGCGGATTCTCCGAAGAACTCGCGCGATTCATTGCCGCGGAGATTAAATCCGTCGAGCAACTGGAGATTCTTTTTCTTCTTCCGTTTTTGGGAGAAGACCCGCGATAGGCTCTTCGCCGTCCTTGCCCTCGCCTTTAGTGTTCTCGCCCTACATCTATTGGGTGCGCTTTGGCGCGTTCATGCTCATTATCATTGGCATTTACCTGAAAAACCGCCGGGCAGAGTGAGCCGAACGGGGCCGGGGGATTAAACCAGCCGCGGAAACCGGATTCAGGCAACGCCAAAATATTTCATGGATTACCGCAACAACACTTGCAAAGAGGCGAGTTTTGGTTATTTTCCACGCTCCCGTTTTTGGTTTCCACGGGAATAGTGAGATTTTATGGCGACAGCTAATGATGTTCGTAAAGGAATGGCCATTAACTACAATGGCGATGTGGCGGTGGTGCTCGAAACACAGCATCGGACGCCTGGAAACCTCCGGGCCTTCGTGCAGATGTCCGTTCGGAGCATTCGAACGGGCAAAACGTCCGATGTCCGCTTCAGTTCCACGGAACGGATCGACGTGATTCCGATGGTTACCCGCAAGATGGAGTACAGCTATAAGGATGGCGAAGACTATGTCTTTTCCGACCCCGAAACGTACGAAACCATTAATCTTACGTCCGAACTCGTGGGTGACGCGAAGAATTACCTGACCGAAAATGCCACCGTGACAGTGACTTTGGTCGAAGACAAAGTCGCCCAAATCGAGCTTCCCTCCAGTGTGGTCCTGAAGGTCACGGATGCACCCGAGGGCATTCGCGGCGACTCCGCGAACAACGTGCAGAAAGCAGTGATGCTTGAGACGGGCATCACCGTGCAGGCGCCGCTGTTCATCAAAACCGGCGAAAAGATCAAAATCGACACCCGGACCGGCAAGTACATGGAACGCGCCTGAGACATCGCGAAGCGTCTGGGACTGCGTTAGTCCTCTGGCGCTTTTTTGCGGGGGTGGAGCTCTCCTTCCACAGCCAATCCCAGCAAACGCAGTAATTCGAGACCTTCGGAGATTTTGTCCCGCAACCTCTTGTCTGGACGCTCCCCGCATTTCATTGAGGAATAAGGCGCCCCCTGCTACAAAGCGGCCCCTCAGAAAGCCAGCATGCGGGTGCTCTTGATCAAAATGTCCTCCTTGGGCGACGTGTTGAACGCCCTGGTTGGGGTGACCGACGCGGTTCGCGCGCGCCCGGAGATCACGTTTGATTGGGTGGTTGAAGAGGCCTACCTGGATATTCCCGGGTGGCATCCGGCCGTGCAGAAGATCATTCCCATCGCGTTGCGGCGCTGGCGCAAGGAGTTGCTTAAGACGCTCCGCACGTTCGAGTGGCTCCAATTTCGCAAGGAGTTGCGTCGCACGAAGTATGACGTGGTCTTGGACGCGCAGGGTTTGTACAAGAGCGCATGGGTGGGAGGGCACGCCCGCGGGTCGCTCGTGGGACGTAGCGCTGGCAGCGCGCGCGAAGGAGGGGCGGCTTTGCTCTATACCCGAAGATATGCCGTTGATTTGCAGCGGCCGGAGGTGGAGCAGGTGCGCGAATTATTCGCCGCGGCCCTGGGCTACCCGACGGCGGAGGGTCCGGCGGATTTCGGCATCGATCTGAGACGGATCGGTTCCGCGCGAATCAAACCGCCCTACGCCGTCCTGCTTCATGGAGCGGCCTGGAGTTCCAAACTTTGGCCGGAAGAGAATTGGATTCTCATTGGAAAGAATTTGCAGAAACGCGGTTTGAAGGTGCTGCTGCCCTGGGGAAACGAAGCGGAGCAGAAGCGCGCGCGCCAGATCGCGTCCCATTGTGGCGGAGAGGTGCTGGAAAAGATGGCTATCGGCGGCCTGGCCCCAACCCTCGCCAAAGCCCGCCTAGCGGTCGGACTGGACACTGGCCTGACACATGCTTCTGTGGCCTTTGGTGTGCCGACCATCACGTTGTACGGACCGTCGGTGCCTATCTTTAACAAAGTTGCCGGAGCCAGGTTGATTATGCTGACATCCAGCGAGTCAAACAAAGTCAACACGTCGCGGCCAAATACCGTGGCCGCCGAACGCGTGGTCGAGGCGATTAATGAGCTTTTGGGATGACCGGAGCACGCAGAATGGGAATTGCAGCGACGCCTCAGTCGTTGGGGTGGAGCGAGGCTCCGCCGAGCTTTCTTGCAGAACAGTGAAGCGGCTCGGCAGAGCCTCGCACCACCGAACTGACCGAAACTGAGGTCTTACGAATTGCAACCTTTACACAGTCTCCGAACGGCTTATTCTGGCGGTACGCAGTGAGAACCGTATGAAGCGTCTGCAGCAACTCGTGGTTTGGTTGCTCGTTTTTCAACTGAGCGGAGTTGTTCCCCTTTTGGCCCAGCCCGTTCTGATCCAGCCGAATAATCCCTTCGGGCCTCAGGGGCTCGCCGGCAGCGGGATCGAGAATCTCCGCGTCGCTAATCGGACTCCGGACGGGACTGAAGTGGAGCTCATCATGGACTACAGCTACGATGGACTTTCCGGCCCCGTCGCCCAAATCTTCCCCCAGATTGGTAAGCGAGGGCAGGCCGGTGTGGCAGGTTGGTTTGGTTGCAATACCGTCATTGTCGGACGGGGCCGCGGCACCATCACGATCAAGCTCCGCTACTTCAACGACGAACCGGGCGTGCCGCCGATGTTTACGTCCGACCAGGTGCACATCTTGATTTTGAACCAGTCCGGAACGGCGCGTTTGGCCGCGGTTCCCTTTCTGAAGACCATCAAGTGGGGCAGCGCGAATCCACGTGTGATCCAGACGGTCGGCCCCGTCGCTTCAGTGGACCGCGAAGCGATGAAAAGGGCCGCGGAGGAAAAACGGGTGGCCGAAGCCAAGGCGCGGACCGAAGCGCAGGAGCGCGAGAAAGCCCGGCAGAAAGCCGAAGCGGAGGCGAGAGTCCGAAAGGAAGCGGAAGAGAAAGCTCGAGCCGAGGCTCTGGCGGGCGAGCAAGCGCAGTTAAAGGCCGAAGCCGAGGCTCGCCGAATCGCGGAGGAAAAACGGGCCGCGGAAGAGAAACGTCTGGCCGAGGACAAGAAGCGCTCCGAGGAAAAAGTCCGCGCTGATGCGGAAACACGCCGCCGCGCCGAAGAAAAACGAATTGCCGAAGAGAAGGCACGGGCCGAAGCGGTCGCCCGCGAGGAAGCACGCAAAAAAGCCGAAACCGAGGAAAAGGCCCGGAAAGAAGCCGAGGCGAAAGCGCTGGCCGAAGCCAAGGCCAGGGACGAGGCGAAGAAAAAGGCCGAAGCGGAAGCCCGTCGCGTCGAGCAAGAGCGACGCCTGGCCGAAGAGAAGCGCGCGGCTGAAGAAAAAGTCCGCGAGGAAGCGCGCCTGAAAGCCGAGGCCGAAGCCGCGCGATTGGCGGTCGAACAGCGCATGGCCGAGCAGAAAGCCCTCGCGGATGCGAAAGCGCGGGAAGAAGCGCAGAAGAAGGCCGAGGAACAGGCCAGGCGCCAGGCGGAGGCGAAGCGTCTCGCGGAGGAAAAAGCCAAACAGGAAGAGGAGGAAAAGAAGCGAGAGCAGTTGCTCGCCGAAGCGAAAGCGCGCGACGAAGCCCGGAAAAAAGCGGAAGCCGAAGCCAAGCGGTTGGCCGAAGAAAAACGCTTGGCCGAAGAAAAGGCGAAGGCTGATGCACTCGCCCGGGAAGAAGCTTTCAAAAAGGCGGAAGCCGAAGCTCGCCGGATTGCCGAAGAAAAACGCCAGGCCGAAGCCAAGGCTCTGGCCGACGCCAGGGCGCGCGAAGAAGCACGCCTGAAGGCCGAAGCCGAGGCGAAGCGCCTGGCCGAAGAAAAACGAATTGCCGAAGAGAAGGCGCGCGCTGAGGCGCTGGCGCGAGAGGAAGCGCGCAAGAAAGCCGAAGCCGAGGAGAAAGCGCGGAAAGAAGCCGAAGCCAAAGCCCTGGCGGAAGCCAAGGCCCGTGAGCAAGAACGGTTGCGAGCCGAAGCCGAAGCGAAGCGAATCGAGCAGGAACGCCAGTTGGCCGAAGCCAAAGCCCAAGCCGAAGCCAGGGCGCGGGAAGAAAGACGGCTGAAAGCCGAAGCCGAAGCCAAGCGGCTCGCCGAGGAAAAGCGACTCGCCGACGAGAAAGCCCTGGCCGCCGGCCAGGCCCTCAAGGATGCTGAAGAAAAAGCCAACCAGGAGAGACTCGCGCAAGAGAAAGCGGAAGCGGAGGCGAAAAGGCTGGCCGAAGAGAAAAAGCGCGCCGAAGCGCTCGCCCAAAACAACGCGGCGGTGAAACCTAGGGTCAAAATTGAATTGGACAAAAATATTAAGACCAAAATTACGACGGTGGACGTCGTGAAACGGAGTCTGGATCGAAGTGAAATGACCATCGGCGTTGAATTCGATTATAGCAAGGAGCAGTTGAATTCCCCGATGCTGGGCGTTGAGGTCATGCGCCAGAACGATCCGGAAGTGAGCCGTTACTTCCAGACCGACCTATCCGAGATCGGCAAATCCCGGCGAAATTTTGTTCTCTTTCCCGTGAAGTTCCACCCGGCCGGCCTTCCGGACGGCGCGTCATTCCCCACCGACCAGGTCGTGGTCTATATGACCGACAAAACGAAAGAGCACCGGTTTAATATCTATTCGACCACTGTTCCATTAATGTGGCGCGTCCCCGGCGCCGCCGTCGCGAATTAGGCCACAATTTCTCCACGACTTGGATAACGGCACAACTGCAGGTTGAGCGGCGATGTCAGACCCGTCGAGTCGGATATAAAAACCAATAATTCACCCATGCCATAATTTACAAGCATGGTGCGTCGTAAGATCGCATCCGTAGCTTCTTCCAGCGCTGACGCAGGCCCCGGCGAACACGGAACCGTTGCGTTTCGCGCGCGGACAGCCGATCTTCCCTCTCCGGAGAGATCAGAAAGTTCGGCTCCGCTAAGTTCGATGAAATCCTGGCCGATCTAGCGAAGACTTAAACTGAAGCTCGGATGCCAAAGAGATCCCAAGCAAAGGAAACTCCATCAAAAAGTGTCGCTTTTATGATTGGACATTCCACTCGGCCAATCGATGAATTCCTGGCGATGCTCAAAGGCCACGACATTACAAAACTCGTCGATGTCCGCACGGTCCCGCGTTCGCGCGCGAATCCGCAGTTTAACAAAGATATTCTACCCGGGTCGTTAGGGCCGGCCGGCATTGGTTACATTCACGTCCCGGAACTCGGTGGATTGCGCAAGCCGAAGCCCGATTCGCCAAACTCCGCCTGGCAAAATCTTTCATTTCGCGGCTACGCCGACCACATGCAAACGGACGAGTTCGCGCGCGGGCTCGATGTCCTCTTTGGCTGGATACAAAGCGATCGCATCGCAATGATGTGCGCGGAAGCAGTTCCGTGGCGGTGCCATCGCTCCCTGATTGCGGATGCGCTCACGGTTCGCGGTGTGACCGTTTTGGAGATCACCAACCCCGCGAAGTCGCACCCTCACAAAATGATCTCATTCGCCAAGGTGGAGGGGACTTCGATCACTTACCCCAACGAAGCTTTGTCAGAGATCGAAGGCTGACATTCCCACCTTTGGTTTTCCGGGGCGCTTCACAAATCATCAGCTCTGGATTCCGGGCAGCATGAGCCGCCCGACTCGTAACATTCCGCGCAAAGAGTGGCGCCAAAAAATTTGAAGCCGCCGAATCGGCCACATCGTTCACAAGTAACGTCTTGTTTGAACTGTAGGTTCTGATTTTGCGCTTTCCGACATTCGAGCCAGCCTATCACTCTTCCCTACCCTGCCAGCGCAAGAAATACAATCGCGTCGTCGAGATTCTGGCCAAGGCCACCGCGAACGGTCCGTTTCATTTGAAAAGTATTGCTTTGTGTGTTATCAAGAGGAAAGTTTTCCGCGCGGCCTTCTTCGGAGGTTCTCCTGCCTTCTCGGACGCCCGCTTAAATAAATATGAACCGTATTTTTGGAGCTCTTTTCGCTTTCACGTTATTGGCGCGTTCGATCTCGGCGGCGGATCTCAATGACCTCCAGGCTGGCCGGGTGGCCAACGTGGTCGGGCTCATTCTCGAAAAACACCATTTTCGCCAGGCCCGGCTCGACGACACCATCTCCAACGGTTTTCTCACGAACTATCTCAATGCGCTGGACTATAACCACATGATTTTCCTCCAGAGCGATGTTGATGATTTCAAGGCCAAGTACGGTTCGAAACTCGACGACGCGATCAAGGCGGGCCAAATCGCGCCGGCCTTCCGCATTTACGATACTTACCTGGATCGATTGATGGAACGAAATCTCCTCGTTCAGAAACTTTTGAAACAGGAGTTTAATTTCAGCGAGGACGATAATTTTATCGTCGCCCGCAACAAAGAACCCTGGCCCAACGATGATGTCGAGGCGGCCAAACTGTGGCGGCAACGCGTGAAATTTGAACTGCTCCAGGGCCGGCTTGCGAAGGAGAAACCCGAGGAAACAATCGGCCTCATCTCCCGCCGCTACAATCGGCTGGAGAAGATCATGACGGAGATGAAGCGCGACGAAAAACTCCAGATGTACCTGACCTCGCTCGCCCATTCTTACGACCCGCACTCCGATTACATGAGCCCGAGCGAAGCGGCCAATTTCGACATCCAGCATATCAGCCTCTCCTTGACGGGAATCGGCGCCCAACTGATCTGGGAAGATGGTTACACCAAGATCAAGGAGTTAATTCCAGGCGGCCCCGCCGCGATGAGCAAACAATTGCGTCCCGGAGACAAAATTATCGCGGTCGCCCAGGGAAGCGGCGAACCAGTGGACGTTGTCGAAATGCGTCTAAACGAAGTGGTGGAAATGATTCGCGGCAAAAAAGGAACGGAAGTTCGACTGACGGTAGTTCCGGCGAAAAATCGTGATTCCCGCAAGATCATTTCATTGGTTCGTGACGAGATTAAATTCAAGGAACAATTCGCCAAAGCGAAAGTCTATGATTACCAGGATCCAGACGGCTTTTCGCAAAGAATCGGCGTGATCAACCTGCCTCAGTTTTATGACGGCTGCGCCAGCCATGTAAACACATTGATCCAGCGGCTCAAAAAGGAAAACGTCCAGGCCCTCGTTCTGGACCTGCGGCGCAACGGTGGCGGGATTCTCGACGAAGCGGTCCAATTGACTGGCCTCTTTATCAAGAAAGGACCGGTCGTCCAGGTCAAAGACCCGAAACGTGACGCCCACGTGCTCGAAGACAAAAACAGTGACATTGCCTGGAGCGGACCTCTGGTTGTGGCGGTTGGAAAACTCAGCGCTTCGGCCTCCGAAATTGTCGCGGGCGCGTTGCAGGATTACGGACGCGCCGTTCTCGTCGGCGATGAAAGCACCCACGGCAAGGGTACCGTCCAACAGGTTCTTTCGCTCGACAATATCATTCCGAAGAGCCAGGTGGAGAATCCGGGGAAACTGAAAATCACGGTCTCGAAGTTTTACCGCGTCTCCGGAAGCACCACCCAAAAACAAGGGGTCACGCCCGACATTATCCTGCCTTCGATCTACGATTACCTGGATATCGGCGAGGCCAGCCTTGAAAACTGCCTCCCGGCCGACCAAACGACGCCAGCCAATTACAACCCGGTGGACATGGTTAAATCATACCTAACCGACTTGCAAAGCGCCTCGAAGACGCGCGTCGGTCACAGCAAGGATTTCGCCTACGTGCTGGAAGACATCCAGGAAACAAAAAAACACAAAGATGAGAAAATCATTTCGTTAAAGGAATCGGTTCGTCTCAAGGAAAAGGAAGACCTGAAGAAGCGGTTGGAGGCGCGCAAAAAGGAACGTGCCTCGCGGCCGCCCTTGACCGCTGCCATTTACGATCTCGATATGGACATGGCCGAAGCCGGAAAGCCTTTGGAGAAGTATGATCCCAATAAGGCCAAGGAAGATGCCGAAGTAGCCCAGGCCACCCAGGCTACGAGTGATGATCCCGAAGCCGACCCGGACACCGAAACCGAAGCCGAGGCCGCGTTCGATCCGCACCTGGACGAGACACTCCAGATCACGCGGGATTACATGAACATGTTCAACAAAAACTTAAAGCCTTCGGTCGTTCTCAATCCCACTCCTTCCCTCACCAAGAAGAGCACCGCCACCGAACAGCAAGCCGTGGGCAATCCTTAGGTCTGGGAAGTTTTCAGATCGCTCCTTGAACGCCCGCCGTCAGGGAGCGATCACGATCTTCCCTAAAACCGAGCGACTCCTGAGCGCCGCAAAGGCTTCGGGTGTCCGCTCCAAAGGAAAGATTTCCTGAATCACGGGCTTGATCTTCTCGTACGCGGCCCATTCCATGACCGCTTCAAGGTCCGCGCGGTTTCGCCCATAGCTGCCGATCAGCCGTTGCTGCTTAACGAAGAATGGCCACAGGTTCATCTTTACGTCTCGGCCCGCGGTCGCGCCGCACGTCACAATCGTTCCGCTGCGGGCCAGGCACTGGAAGCATTTCTCGAACACATCTCCGCCGATGTGTTCGACAATAAGGTCCACCCCGCGCTTCTCCGTGATCTCGCGAACTTTGGCCGGCCACGCCGCGTCGGTGGAATCAACCGTGAAATCCGCCCCCAAAGATTTGGCGAACTCCTGCTTGGCCGGAGTTGAACCGGTTGAAATTACTTTCCCGCCAAACTGCTTTGCGATCTGGATCGCGTAGGAGCCCACGCCGCTCGCTCCCGCCATAACCAAAACCCATTCCCCGCTTCGGACCTCCGCGCGGTTCGTCAACATATGCATCGCGGTGCTGCCCGCCAGGGTCATCGCGGCCGAAGTGGTAAAATCAACCTCCGAAGGTATCGCAACCAAAGCGCGCGCCGGAACGGTGACGAAGTCCGCGAATCCACCATCCCGATCCACCCCCAGAAGCTTTCCATGCAAACAGATCGATTCATCTCCGCGCAGGCAGAACTCGCAAAAGCCGCAGAACAGGTTGGATTGAATCGCCACGGGCGTTCCACACCGCCACTCGTCCACATCTTCGCCGAGTTCGGCGATGATCCCCGCGATTTCCCCGCCCAGGATGCGCGGAAGTTTGATCGGCACCGGCAAGCCGCCTTCCTCCGCCCACAGGTCGAGGCGATTCAGCCCGCAGGCCTTGACCTGAACCAGAACTTCGTCCGGCGCCGGTTGGGGCCGCGGAAGGTCGGCGACCTGAAACACACCCGGAACGCCTTGTGTAAGCAACTGGACGGCTCGCATCGTTCCATTTCAAACGGAGTGCGGAAGTAAAAACAAGCACGAACGAGAGCCAGGATAACTTCTCCTTAAGTCGCGGAAGAGTCCGCCGATGAAGGAGGTAGAGTCGCTTCCCAAGAGCGAAACTTCATACGAGCAACGCCGTCCAGCAATGGGCGGCTTTTTTTCACGACAAGATGCTCGGTGGCGATTTAAAATGTGGGCACCTGTAGCGCGGGCCTTCAGCCCTGTTCGGTGGGACGCCGGGCAAGGATCAAAACGCTGTGTGACGTCCGTGTACTGATGGCACTTCTTCGCGCGCATCCTTTTTTCCTTTCTGGAATTGCCCGGAGCGCACGAGCGTTTATTCTCAACCGAACCATGAAAGAATATCCCCCGAGAGCCAAAGGCGTGGTGACACGCTGCGGCATCGTTTTGCTTCTCGGACTGTTATCGGTCCGCGCGGCGGAAGAAAGTTTTACGCCCGCGCCCGAAGTGGCGGCGAAGGGGCCTTCGCCGGTGCGAGGGGTTGAAGAGACAGGCAGATTCGCGCTTCCACCGGATTTTGAAATCGAGTTGGTGGCGAGCGAAGAGCAGGGCGCGGGCAAAGCCATCACGGTGGCGTGGGATGACGCGGGCCGGATGTGGACGATGACCGCGCTGGAATATCCGCTCGATGGCAATG
This sequence comes from Verrucomicrobiia bacterium, assembly GCA_036002705.1. Taxonomy (GTDB): domain Bacteria; phylum Verrucomicrobiota; class Verrucomicrobiia; order Limisphaerales; family SXQI01; genus DASVNK01. The sequence continues at coordinate 14,073 of DASYTB010000164.1, read as the reverse complement.
AGCAGCCGGAATTAGCCAAGGCGCTTTATGAAAAGGGAGGACGAGACCGGGTTTTGGTTTATGATAATCCTTATGGGCCCGGTCCGCACCTGGCTCGGACGTTTGCCGACGGCCTGGCGATGCCGATGGGAATCCTGCCGTATAAGGATGGCGCGCTTGTTGGGCAGGGTCCGGACGTTTATTGGATGCACGATGCCGATGGGGACGGACGCGCGGACAAGAGGGAAACGATTCTCACCGGGTTCGGTGTTCAGGATTCGCACTTGATGCCGCATCAATTCACGCGGGCACCGGGAGGCTGGTTTTACCTGGCGCAGGGCGCGTTCAATTATTCGAAGGTGAAGACGCGCGATGGCGCGGTGCATCAATTTGATCAAACGCGGTTGGCGCGATTCACTCTGGATGGGATGCGTTTTGAGGATCTCACCGCGGGACCGTGCAATATTTGGGGCCTGGTGATTGGGCGCGAAGGGGAAACTTTCATTCAGGAGGCGAATGATTACGGGTATCCCGTGATGGCGTATGAGCAGGGGGCCAGCTATCCCGGTTGCACCGGCCCTTTCAAACCCTACGCGCCCTATTTTCCGAGCGAAGTGAAATTTCCCATGGGTGGAACGGGGCTTTCAGGTTTGGCTTTGAGTGATCCGACAGGCAGTTTTCCCGGCCCGTATGCGGATGTGATGTACTTGGCGAATCCAATTACACGCAAAGTCCAAGCCATTAAGATTCATCGCGAGGGCAGTTGGTATCGATACGAACTGCTGGGCGATTTCGTGACGAGTTCCGATGAATGGTTTCGACCGGTGTCGATTCACTTTGGCCCGGATGGCTGCCTGTATGTTGTGGATTGGTACAATAAGATCATTTCTCACAACGAAGTGCCGCGAAATCATCCGGAGCGTGATAAAACGCGGGGGCGGATCTGGCGGGTTCGGCACAAAGAGCAGGCGCGGCAGGAGGTCCCGAACATTGCTCATGCGAGTGCTGGCGAGTTGCTCCGTTACCTTCAATCGGAATCCACCTGGCAGATGCGGGCGGCATGGCATCAGATCGTGGATCGCCATCTCAGTGATCTGGGCAGCGACTTGATCCGCGTCGCTGAGGATCCCGCGAAACGCGCGGTGCATCGGGTCCACGCCTTCTGGTGCCTGGAGGATCTCGGAGTTCTCGAGCTCGGAACCATTCGGAAATTCAGCCGCGAAGAGAACCGCAATCTTCGGCGCGAAGCGGTTCGGGCGCTGACGACTCGAATTGATCAAGGAACCGGTGCACGACTCCGTGCATACCAGGATGTCGCCGATCTGCTTAAGGCGCTCGCAGAGGACTCGGACGCGCAGGTTCGGGCGGAGGTGATCCAGGTGGCGGCGCTTTACGCGGGTGGGACACCTGAAGCACTTCGCTTGATGGCAAAAATGGCCAAGCCCTCTCTCGATGGGCCGATTGGAAAAAATCCAAACAATGGCTCGCCGATGAAACTTCGCGAGGCATACGATCGCGATTTCGAGCGGTACCTGATTCGCGCGACTCTGGAAAAGAACGCGGAACAGACCTCGCGCTTCCTGCTTTCCCAGAGCGGTGAAGGACTTTCGGTGGAGTCAAAGTTGCTGTTCGCGCTGGCGCTTCCGAAAGAAGAAAGCGGACGGGAAATCGCCGAACTCTTACCGCAAGCGAAAAGGGTTCCTAACGAAGAGGAATTGTTAAGAGTCATAGAAAACCTCGATGTTCTGACCTCCCTCAACGCGCTCACGCAGTTGCTGCAAACCCCGCAGGCGCGGAGAGCGGTGGTGGAAGCGCTGCTGAAGGTACGAACGCGAGTGGATGCGGTGAAGCTTGCGCCCGTTTTGGGCGAACCGTTGCAAGCCATGTGGAAGGGAGGGGAACGAGAGCTGGCGGCGAGGGCCGCGGGAGCTTTCAGAGTCAATGACATGACAGGTCTGTTGGTTGGGACCTTGCAGGAGACGGGCACGCCCGCGCCGGTGATGATAGCCACCCTTCGGGCGTTGCGTGAGATCGGCGGAGGAGACGCCAATCTCTTCGCGAAAATAGCGCGGCAATCGACGGACCGTACCGTGCAACTGGAAGCACTGAATTCGCTTTGCGGCGCGCGAGATGAGGCCGCGCCTGGTCTGATGATCAAGTTTTGGCCACAGTTCAACGCGCTCCAGCGCCGCACCGCATTGGCCGAATTGACCAGAAATAAAACCGTGACCGCTCAACTGGTCCAGGCAACCGTTGCTCGAAAGATCGACGAGCGCGACCTGAACGCTCAATCAATCGATCGCATTCGCGAGCTTCTTCCAGACGAGGCCGCGGCGCGAGAATTGGTGGACCGGGTTTCGGAGCGGTTCAAGCCGGTTCTTCGGCTGGATGGTGCCAACGATTCGTTCGTTGATTCGAATATCACGTTGGACGGGCCGTTTACGGTCGAGACCTGGGTGAAGCTCGATCCAGGCATTGGCAATGAGGATGGGATTCTAGGGAATCCGGGCGGGGCCGATTTCAATTTCGCGGGCGGCTACTTCCGCGTGTTTTGCGGCCGAGCTTTCGGAGATCGGTTGACCGCTCGGCGCCCGCTCACGGCCAACGCCTGGACGCACCTGGGCGTGACGCGAGATTCAAAGGGTGTTTTCCGGCTCTACATCAATGGCGAATTGGATAGCACCGATCCGCGCGCGGTCACGGCGACCTTCAGCGATCTCGATATTGGACGGACGACGCCGAACCGCGGAACAGCCGGTGAACTGACGGAGTATCGTGTCTGGAACTTTGCGCGGACGGGGGAAGAAATTCGTGCTGACTTCGACCGCACTTTCGTCGGCGAGCCGCTTCCTTCGGGACTGGTTCACTATTATCCGGGTGCCGGCCCGTGGGGAAGCTTGCACGGGAATGCGAAGGTCGAGAGAGTAACCGACGCGCCCACGCTTTTGACGGGCGAGCAGGCGCGTTCCCAGGCCGCAAAATTTGCGCGGTTCCGCGCGCTTGCGGAAAAAGGCGGGAACCTGGAGAAGGGGAAGGCGGTTTTCACCGCGACCTGCATGGTTTGCCATAGCGTCGCGGGACAGGGCGGGCAGATTGGTCCGGTACTCAACGGGGCGGCGGCCAATGGGACAGAAGGCCTGCTGCGCTCGGTCCTCACTCCGAATGCGGCAATGGAAGCGGGATATCGAACCTTTCGCGTCGAACTGAAAGATGGCGATACCCTGGATGGTTTCCTCGTTTCACGGAACGATCAAGCGATCATCTTGCGCCAGCCGAATGTCGAAGATCGAAAAATTGCAATGGATATGATCCGCCGCGCTGATTTTATCCAGCTCAGCATCATGCCTGAAGGATTGCTGGACAACATGGCCGAACAGGACGTGCGGAATCTATTCGCGTATCTCCAGACGCTTAAATGACCCAACTCGTTGGTCAAGTTTTCGACGATGAGTGTCGCCTCGTTCAACAATTATTTTCACTATTTGCCTAAAGCCCAGAGTCAACGATGGAAGAGAAAAACAAGTTTTGCGAGAGGCTCAAATAGGCGTACCACGACCAGCGAAGGCCCTGTTGGTGCCCCCTCTTTAGTGCCATGAAACTGCTCTACGGATCACGAACACCGTTCGATGTCGCAATCTACTGCGCAGTCAGGTGTTTTTGGCGCCGATTTCCTTTGTAATTGGTTACCGCCGATTGAAAGTAGGGGGGTGCACTCTGTGGGCTCCCGCTGAAAAAGTACGGTTGTTTTCGGAGGTTTGGCGCTTTTGAAGACATTAGATGGTGATAAGTTCCGCACGCTTGTAAACGTCTATTCCTTGTTTTTCTGGTACCATCCAAAGCACGCCGCAAGATGTGGAAATATCTTCACGATTACAGACAGTTCTTGGCTTGGGGAAACGAGGGAGTCGTTACACGCTTGGTTCAGTCGCTGGCGATCTTCAGCGCGTCGAGAATGTTGAGACGAATACGGCGGCGGAAACCCTCTGGGCGTACAAAGGTGCCTTGCAGGAGACTTATGAATGGCTTCTCATCACGATATCTCCACTGAATTAGTGGAGCAATATCATCCTAACCGCATTTCCCAGAATTCTTAGGACCCTGAGCTGAACTCCGATCCGGTTTGTTCGGTTTGGCGTTCCGTTCCAAACTCGTTGCCAAGCGGGCTATTCTCTGCGATTTGTTGAACATTACTATGAGGAATGGCTTGGTATGGCTGTCATTGGTGGCGATGCTGCGCACCCAATGGGGTTTTGGCGCACAAGACGGGAAACAGGATAAACCCGAGACGCTGGTTCGCTGGCACTTTGCGGGAACGAAACAGATTGCAGTGTCGAAGGAATTCAAGGCTTTGCGCGAAATAGTCGCTCTGCCGGAGTCCCAGGCTTTTCGTGACTCCGCGGTGGCCACGTTGGCGATGAAAGCGGGGTCGCACTTCACAGAAGCGGGTTCCACGAACGCAAATCCCGCCGCGGTAGGTCTGATTAAAGGGCTGCTTCCGGACTTGCTGCAAAATGAAAGTCGAGTGGAGCTCTCGGCCAAAGGGACGGAGAACGCCAGTTGGATACTGGCGATAAGGCTTCCGCAGGATCGTCTGGAGAGCTGGAGCAAGAATCTGGTGGACCTGGCGCGACTGGCGCGGATGGAGGTGAAAGGAGAGGCCGGAAGCCGGACGTGGAGCGCGGGCCGCGAAGATTATCATTTTGCTTTCGCCGAGCAAAAAGAATGGGTGGTTTTAGAAGGCGGCTTTTCGAAGGGCCCAGTTGATCCAAAAACGTTCAAAGAGTTTCGCGGCGGGCTCGGTAAGAAGGCGGACAAAGCGATCCTGGATGCGCAAGTCAACTTTCCGTTATTGGGCGCGATTTGGAATAGCCCTCAGTTCAGCCATTATCCGAAGGTGAGCTGGCGCGTTTTGCCGCATCAGGACGGGGTGCGTTCAGAGGGCTACATCGATTATCCGCAGCCGCTCGATATTACTCCCGAGAAATGGAACGTGCCGGTGGACATCATTCGCGATCCGCTGATTGGCTTCACCGCCCTGCAAGGCATCCGCGCGAAGCTTGGGGAATCCGAGGGCTTCAAGCGACTGGGTGCGAAAAAAACGCCGAACCAGTTTTTTTTATGGTCGCAGGACAACGGACCATTTGCGGTTTTTATCGCGGCAGATGTTGGCAATCCCGAAGACGTGGTGAAGACGATTGGAACGAAGGTCCTCCCCGGTCTGAAGGAATCGCCCGGCGGGAGAATCGAGATCTCCACGAATCGGTCCTTGGTGCTTTGGCGCGGATTACCGATCGTTGTTCCCTTTTTCGAGCAGGCTGCGGACCCGGACGGGTCATTTCTCGAGGCCGGCCTCTTCCCGGTCGCGAGCACGAATAAGCCGCCGCGAGAGCTTTTTGAGCAGTTAAATCGGAAGAACCTGGTTTATTACGATTGGGAAATCACCCAGGCCCGGTTAGGCCAATGGCGGCCAATCTGGCAGCTCGCGCGCATGGCTCAGGACAAGCCGTTCGAAGGCGGGGCGAGTGATCCATGGCTGCAAGCGATCGCGCCGAAGCTCGGCAACACTGTGACGGAGGCTACGCTCGAAGGCGCCAACCGTTTGAAATTCGTCCGCCAATCGGACTCGGGTTTCAGCGCGCTGGAACTTGTCTTGCTGGGACGTTGGCTCGATGGAGACCAACCGGCGCGCGCGCCGCGGCCGCGCGCTCCTCAGGCGCAACCTACCACGGGTCGCCCGAAACGGCCCACGCCCGCGCCAGCCGCGCGACCTGTGACAGGACCTCCCACCCAGTAGTGCCGAATGCTGAAGCTGGGCGTCAATATCGACCACATCGCGACGCTGCGCGAGGCGCGTTACCGCGGCAAAGAGCGGGGCGAGCCGGATCCGATTGAAGGGGCATTGATTTGCGAAGCGGCGGGGGCGCACGGCATTACCGCGCATTTGCGTGAGGATCGCCGCCATATTCAGGATCGGGACGTTATTAAATTGCGGGAAGTGGTGCGCACCCGGTTGAACCTTGAAATGGGCAATGCGCCGGAAATTGTCGAGATCGCCCTTAAGCTGAAGCCCGATATTGTTTGCCTGGTTCCTGAAAAACGCGAGGAGGTGACGACGGAAGGCGGTTTGGACGCCGCGAGCCAGTTGAATTCTCTGGCGGAAACCGCTCGCCGAATGCGCGATGCGGGTATCGAAGTGAGTTTGTTTATTGATCCTGATTTGCGGCAGGTCGAAGCGGCGGCCAAGATTCGCTCCGACTTTATCGAATTACACACGGGCATCTTCGCGGAGCATTACCATCGCAAGAAGGAGCGCGCGGATGAGATCCAAAAACTGGCGGCGGCGGCGAAAGCCGCACGCGGGCACGGTCTGCGGGTGAACGCGGGCCACGGCTTGAATTACCAGAATCTCTCGGGCCTCTTTCAGGTTCCCCATCTTGTCGAACTGAACATCGGACACAGCATTATCAGCCGTTCGATGACGGTCGGACTGGCGACGGCGGTTAAAGAAATGCTCGTGGCGATGGAGGGCTATTCGCCGGGCGTATGATTCTCGGCGTCGGCACCGATATTGTGGAGGTCGCCCGGATTCGAAATTCATACGAGAAATTCGGGGAACGTTTCGTTTCGCGAATTCTGGTTCAAAGCGAAATCGATTATTGCCTTTCCCATAAAGACCCCGCGCCGTTTATCGCCGCTCGCTTCGCGGCCAAGGAAGCTGTTTCGAAGGCTTTTGGAACCGGCATTGGCAAGCACCTTGGCTGGCGGGATATCGAAGTTCATCGCGAAGAAAGCGGGAAACCCTTTGTGGAACTTACAGGCAAGGGCGCGGACCTCCTGAAGCAAATCAATGGTGAGTCGCTTCATCTCAGTATCAGCCACACTCTCGAACATGCGACCGCTTTCGCTGTGATCGAGAGCTGAAGGAATTTTGGTGCGGATAGCAGGACTTGAACCTACTAAAGCAGGAAAATGGGGGCTTTCAAAGTATACTGGTTCGAGATGAGCCTGAGGGCTGCACAGGAAAGGGCAAAATCCGGGAGCCAAAAAGAATGGTCCTGGGGGTTGGCGAGAGCTTTCACCCTCTCAAACTTTCGGTAATTTTGCGGTGCTCCGACTGCGCTCCCGCAGGGTCCCTATCGTCCAATTTGCGCGAGCAAACAAAGCATGAACGTCGTCAGCGCTTGCGCCTGCATCACCATTCCAGACCGAGTGAATATAAAATACAGAGCGGCTGACGACCATCACGGAAGACGATTATTTCGGACGGAGGATCACGAAATCGTCCCGGCGGTTTTTGGCGTAGGATTCTTCGGTCTTGCCGAGATCGACCGGTTTATCCTCGCCGTAGCTGACGGTGGTGATGCGGTCCGAGGGAATGCCGTGCTTTTGGATCAGGTAATCGCGGCCGGCGATGGCGCGCCGTTCGCCGAGGGCGCGGTTGTATTCGGGCGTGCCGCGTTCGTCACAATTCCCTTCGATCCGGAGTTGGACGCCCGGGGTGTTCTTCATGAAGGTCGCGACCTGGTCGAGCTTGGGCTGCTCGCTGGTCTTGATCGCCGAACGGTCGTACTCAAAATGGATGGTCATATCAGCCAGGGCGGAGCGATCTTCCGTGCCATCGATAGGGTTGGCGATGTCACCGGGCTTCAATTCCGAGCCTCCCGCCCCGGTGCGGGGAACGCCAATTCCAGTGCCAGGGCCAGCCTGCATATTACCCATCTGATCGCTGACGGGCGCTCGGTTCTGCATGCCGGGGATCGTCGTGACATTCTTCGGCGTTTTTTTGCAGCCGAGACCGGCGGTGGCAATGAGGATGGTTGCCAAGAATAGGTTCAACAAGTTCGCGCGTTTCATTTGGTTTGGGGAAGGTGCATTTAGATTAGAGATCATTTGGCCCAACTGGGCTGCGATCTGCTTCCCGAAATTTGGGCGGTATCCTTTACTCGTTTGGTAGGCACGTCAAGCAAAGACAAAATTCGCTTGCCCCCAACTCGTTTAGTAAAGATGACCGTTCGGGAATTGGGAGCCCAGGAGGGGTCCTCGCCAGCCACGATCGGCTCGGCCACGCCGCCAGCAGCAGGCACGGTGCAGATATTGAAATTCCCCATTTGAGAAGTGAACACGATAGTGTTGCCATCCGGCGACCAATCCGGCTCGCTCGGGTTTGAAATACCATCCGTTCGCAAGCGCGTGGCCGCTCCGCCGGTGCTTGGGATCAACACCAGACTTCGCCGCTCGTTTATTTTGGAAGCGAAGCAAATGGTTTTTCCGTTAGGCGACCAGCAGGGTGAACTTTCATCCTCTGGCGTCTTGGTGAGCTGCGTCAGGCCAGTGCCGTCGATATTGCACACCCAAAGATCGGGGCTGCCGGATTTGCTCAGAATCATGGCCACACGGTTGCCGTCGGGGGAAATCGCAGCGCTGGAATTGAGGCCGGGGAATCGGGCGAAGGGCCGACGCTCGCCGGTGGTTAAGTTGTGAGAATAAATCCAGGGGTAACCGCTCTTATAAGAAGTATAAAAGAGGTGCCAATGTGTCGGCACCCAAGTGGGCGCGGCGACAATCGCATTATCTTGCGTGACCGGTTTGGCGTTTTGCCCGTCGTAATCGGCGAGGTAAATTTCCCCGGTTCCTCCGGCGCGGTCTTGCCGAAAAGCGATCCTTGAGCGGGCGATGCCCGGAACACGCAGGATCGTCATGACGACGTCATCCGCCAAGGCGTGCGCCTGGGAGCGCGTCGTGTCTCCGGTGTAAGCTTTGGCGAGCAGATTCGCTTTGTTCAGGCGATCCTGCAATCGGCCTTCGACCTGTCCGCCGTCGTTTTTGCCGCTCAAGAGGTACTGAGCTTTGTCGGGATCGGTAATATCAAACCCGGCGATCTCGAGATCGAAGCGCAAGACGGAGGCCGCTTCGCCAGAGTAACCGCTGAGTGAAATAGGGATGACGCGGACTTTGGCCGTGCCATAAACGGAGATGCGCTCGTCTTCCGCGGCAGAAATATTACGGAGGGCGATAAGGGCGGCGATTGCAACGACGGAGAGGAAGGTGAGTCGATGGAAGGTCGCAGCGAGTTGCGCATAAGATCTGTTCGACGATGCGGCGCGGTGCGGATCGGACCGGGCGCGGTGGAACCTGGGGCTATTTAGATTGAGCGTTTCGGCCTCGGGGCTTCGATGAGAAAAGGAGAAAAGGTGCATCCGGCTGATAAGGTTATCCCTGTTTATCGGTTAAATTGAAATCAAACTCGAATTTTCTTTGCTCGTCGGTACCTTCAGACGGGAAAGGCCTGACTTTGTTCACACGATCGAGCGCTTTTTGGACGGTCCGATCCAGTTCGGCTCGTCCAGATTTCCTCGTGATTCGACGAGAAAGGACCGTGCCATCGCGGCGGATCACGACTTCAACACCGACCGTCGGTTCATCGCCACGCGCGGCGGTGGGCGGAATCCAGGCTTCCTCGTAGGTTTTGCGCAAATAGAGGCCGTAGCTCGCGTAAGCGCGTCCGCCTGGTCCGGGAACGCCAATTTCGCCGACGCCTTTGGAAAGGCCGCCTTGCAAACGGCTCATCACTTCATTCAACGCTCCGGCTCGAGCCTGGGCCAATTTCGCCTCGCGAGCTGCGCGCGCATCGATTTCCTCCTCGGCAGGGTCCTTGCCCGTCAATGTGGAAGGCTTGATCACCCGTTTTTGGGCTTTACTGAAATCAAACGTTTGTTCCGGTTTCGCAGGCTTTTCTTTGGTTGCTTTGTCGAAAACTTTAAAACTATCGGGATCGAGTTGGAATTTCTTGTCGGGCTTGGGTTCGGGAATCTTTTCAACGGGCGCGGGCTCCTTATGCGGAGGCTCTTTTTCTTTGATGGGTTCGGGCTTCGGTTCCTGTTTTGGGGTCGTCTGAGCCAGCGGAGACGGTTGCGGCGCGGCCGGTTGGGGCTGGACCTTCGGGGCCGCAACGGGCGGCGGAAGCGAGGCATTGGGATTTCCTCCGCCAACAACATTGGGTTCATCTACGAGTGTGGCATTCAGGTCAATGAGATCGATAGGGATAAAATTCTCCTTCGGCTTGGAAGGAATAAAGGCCGAGCCAATAAAAACAAGGACCCAAAGCAACCCGTGCGCAAACGCCGAACCGACCAGACACTTTTTTTGCAAACGGCTCATTACCTTCGCGGAGGAGTTTCGGCCAGGTCCATGCGGGTAAGATTCAGCCTTTTGCAAAGGCTGATCACTTCGTGGACGTTCTCCCAGCGCTCGGCTTTGTCGGCGCGGATATAGACGGCCATTTTGGGGTCGCGGTGGGATTCGGAAACCAGGAGTTGCTCCAACTCAGCGAGGGAGTAGCGGCGGCCTTTGACCACGTATCCGCCGAGGGGATTGACCTCGATGGTTCGGACCTGGTCTTTGCGAACCGTGACTTTCTCCGCGCCGCCGGAAGGGAGGTTCAGGCGGAGGCTCTGTTCGAGGAGCGGCGTAGTAATCACGAAAATGATCAGCAGCACGAAGGCGAGATCAAGCAAGGGGGTGATGTTGATTTCGTTCAACGTCACCAAATGGTTTTTTTGGGAAAAACGGCGCATGCGAAATTACTTCCCGCCGGAGGAAGACATTTGGGTAAAAAAAACGATGCCGATGAAACCAAGGAGAATCGCGATCAGCAAGAAAAGGATCTGTTCGACGCGAAGTTTGCCCCAAGCCCTCTTCACGCCTTTTTTCCAGGAAGACAGGGGGGAGTCCGGCAGTGCCTTGCCACAAGCGGTGCAACGTGAATGAACGCGATCGGTTCGGGCGCCGCAATGGGGGCAATCGGTATAAAGGTGGGTGCCGCAACGGGTGCAGGCGTCGCGGTCGAGGGCGTTCAAGTGCCTGCATTGCGGACAAAGCACTCTCCGACCCGCGACTTTCTCGTCGGCGGCATTTGTTTCAGATGTGCTCAAACTCCTCTTCCCGCAAAAACTCGATCTCCATGCGGGAGACAAGTTCCTGCGCAAAATTATCCAATTCGACGGTCAAAACGCGCAACGTGTGGACAAGCCAGTTGTAACCGAACATGGAGGGGATCGCAACGAGCAAACCCGCCACCGTGGTAATGAGCGCCGCCGAAACGCCCGGCGCCATCGCGGCCAGGTCCGCCGAACCCGCCCGCGCAATTCCGCTGAAGGTGCTCATCACACCCCAAACCGTGCCGAGCAGGCCGAGGAAAGGCGCGCCACTGACGGCGATGGCGAGCAGGATCAATCCGGATTCCAACTTGAGCGATTCCTGGGCCACGGCGCGTTCCAACGCGCGTTTCACATGTTCCATGGCCTTGAGCGAAATGGTGCCCTGGCGTCCTTCGCGCGCCGTGCTTTTCAAACGGCCCTCGAGTTCCTGGCAACCTGCCTGATAAACAGCGAAGTTGGGACAACCATCCACCTGGATGCGCCGGTCGAAAATGGCGAAAACATTCTTTTGCGCGCGAAATTCAGTTTCGAAAAAGCCATTCATCCGCTTGGCGCGGCGCATCTGGAAGGCTTTCGCCATCATGACCGACCAGGCGAAAATGGAAAAAATGATCAGGACGACAATGATCGCCTTGGCTTCGCTGGTCGCGTTGCTCCAAACGAAAAGCAGCTCCATCTCATTATTAGGAGAAGCACCTGGAGTGCCGGAAGCGACCGCAGCCCCAACATCGGGCACGGCGGCCAGCAGAATGGCAGACAAATTCATTACATTTACGTTGCTCCCTGTTTTTACAACGGCGGCTCCAGAATGCAAAAAATTTCGCGCGGCAGCTTCAGAATGAAACGCCGTGGCGGAAGAGGCGCGGCCGCGAATTCGGACGAGTCACTCCGAGGTTCGCCTCGGAGCGATTTGCTCTCGGAAGCCTAGTTGGCGGAAGGATTTCAAATTTCAGGATTTGAGATTTGAAAGGAGGGATCGATCACGATCAGGGGCTTAAACGTTTTATGCTGATGTGGCGCCCGGGGGAAACCACCGCCGGACGTGGGGCGATCTTGCCCAATCCCGTGAATGCTGGAACCATCCTCCCGTCTTAAGTCGAGCCATGAATTCCCGCGAGCCAAAAATAAAGCTCAAAGTGCGACGACTCTAACTAACTAAACTAACGGCTAAACCAATTCCGACTCCCGGAAATCCGACTCCGGCGCACTCTCGAACAATGGCGTGCCATCTTCAGCCTCCGGATATTCGAAGACCTTGCCTTCAAAGTTGCGGATCAGGATTCGCTCCGAGTTTTTGTTGAGAACGTAATCCGGCATGATCGGAACTTTTCCACCACCACCGGGCGCGTCGATCACGTATTGTGGAACCGCATAACCGGTCGTATGCCCGCGGAGGCTTTCCATGATCTGGAGGCCGCGATGCACGCTTGCGCGCAAATGGGAAGAGCCGGCGATCAAATCACACTGATAAATGTAATACGGACGCACCCGGCAGATAAGCAGCTTTTGCACGAGCGCCTTCATAATCATCGGGTCATCATTCACATCGCGGAGCAACACTGATTGGTTCCCCAGCGGAATTCCGGCGTCGGCCAAACGGCTTAAACCCTCACGCACTTCCGTGGTCAGCTCCCGCGGATGATTTGAGTGAATGCTGATAAAAAGCGGATGAAACTGCCTGAGCGTTTCGCACAACTTGGGCGTGATCCGCTGCGGCAGAAAGATCGGAATCCGCGTTCCGATTCGCACAAACTCGACGTGCGGGATCGCCCGGAGCTGGCCAAGCAGGTAGCTCAGCTTTTCGTCGCTCAGCAGCAGAGGATCGCCCCCGCTCAGGAGCACGTCGCGAATGTTGCGCGTTCGCCGAATGTAATCGATCTGTTTATCGAACTCGGGATGAAAATCGTACCCACTGGCGTTGCTCACCAGGCGCGAGCGCGTGCAGTACCGGCAATACGCGGCGCACCGATCCGTCACCAGAAAAAGCACCCGGTCCGGATAGCGGTGGACCAGCCCCGGCACCGGCGAATGCTCGTCCTCGCCGCAGGGATCGGACATTTCCCATGGAGCGCGATTGGTTTCTTCGATTCGGGGAATGACCTGGCGGCGGATTGGACAATTTTCGTCGGTCGCGTTGATCAGATTGAAAAAATACGGCGTGATCGCCACCGCCAGCTTGGAATTCGAAAGAATTGTGCCCGCCCGCTCCTCGGGCGTGAGCGTCGGGAGAAACTTTTCCAGTTGTTCAACCGAAGTGATCCTGTTCTTGAGCTGCCATTTCCAATCATGCCAAAGATCATCGGAAACATCATTCCAAAAACCTCGCCCCGCCGATTTGAATTCCTTGAGCTTCAGGAGCTTAGAGTCTGCTGGAGGCTCCTCCCGATCCCCGTCCGAAGAACTCTTCATTTTGCGGCAACTATATTTTCCAAGCACCCTATGTCAAGCGACCCGCGCGGAATTTGGTCGCCGTTCCGAGTTCCATTTCGCTGAGCGAAACAGGGATAGATCGCACTCCCTTCAACAGGTCAGAACTCGAAAATGCAACCTTGCTTGACCAGCGGAAATTCACTAAACGAATGGGCGTGAAACCCTTCTTCTATTCCTTCGTCCTGCTCTGCACTCTTATTCCCGCTCGTTCAGGTGCCACCGAGCCGGATCGTCCGCTGCGCATTATCTGTTTCGGCGCCCACCCGGACGACTGCGAAATTCAAGCCGGCGGCACGGCGGCGATGTGGGCCGCGAAGGGACACAAGGTGAAGTTTGTCTCCGTGACGAACGGCGATATTGGCCATTGGCGTGATGCGGGCGGACCGCTGGCGCAACGCCGCAAGGAAGAGGTGGAAAAAGCCGCCAAAATCCTGGGAATCGAGGTCGCGGTGTTTGATATTCATGATGGCGAACTTCTCCCGAGCTTGGAATATCGCAAGATGGTGACGAAGGCCATTCGCGAATGGAATGCGGACATCGTGCTCGGTCCCCGGCCCAATGATTACCATCCCGACCACCGTTACACCGGCATTCTGGTACAGGATGCCGCCTATATGGTGACCGTGCCCTTCTTTTGCCCGGACGTTCCGTTCATGAAACACAACCCTGTGTTCATGTACTACGCGGACCATTTCCAGAAACCGAACTCGTTCAAGCCGGACGTGAT
>DASYTB010000163.1:0-5277 GCA_036002705.1 Verrucomicrobiia bacterium | reverse complement strand
GTCCGGCACCGCCACATCAATCCGTCGGCAGGCATCGAGCACTTGCTGTCCACGAAAATCGTAACAGGCCATCACGCCCACCGGTTTCGGCAGAGATCGGATCCAGTTCGCGAGGTCATCGACCTGCAGTTCTTCGTCCGGCGCGAACTTCTTGCTTTTGCGATAGACAAAGCATTCGTGCCCCGCCGCACGGATGCAATTTTCGAAATGTTCGCAACGCCAATTGGACCAATTGAAACGGTTATCGCCCGCGTAGGCGAAGGTGGTAAACCCGCGTTCCAACAGATGCTCCGCCGCCAGGTGCGCAATCGCCCCATCATCTGTTTCAAACCACGGCAGTGAGGGAATGAGCCGCGCCGCGCTCATATCGACCATGGGAATTTTCAAATCACGCAAGGCCGCGGCGATGGAAGGATTTTCAATTCGTGTGATGATTCCGTGCCCTTTCCAATCGGACAACCAGGCGGGTGCTTTGTCTCCCCGATTATGTTCCGAAAGATAAAGGGACCAGCGCTCATGCTCGCGAATGTAGCCCACGACCCCGCGCAACAAACCGCGCGCGTAAGCGTTGGAAGTTTCGATGAGCAGCGCGACTTTCCGCGGGGTTTTCATTCACAGGAGCGCGCCCGTCTCGGGCGCAGCAAATCTCGCCAGCCGGTTGCTTTCAGCCGCGGAAAACCTGAGGATTAATCAAATTGAAAAACGGAGCCCACTTCGTTTCTCGACGTCTTCTGCGCCCCGAGGACGGTCGCGCCCCTGGCCGCCTCTATTTCGTATGCGCCTCGTTGTAGTGCTTGCGCAAAATATCCTCGCCGAAATCGTTCTTTAGATCGCGCCAGACCGCGTGGACGTGGTTGGCATTGTTCTGCGTGTTGTCATATTCGAGCAGGAAGGTGGGTCCTTGAACTCGATAATAGTGGGGCTCGCCTCGCTCCAGCTTTCCCGCCCACGCGAAATAAATGTCCTTCGCCGGCGCGGAACTGATCTCTTTAAAATCCCGGTCCGCGAATTCAGGACGGACGCGATAGATATATTCGTGAATGACCGCGAGGAGTTCCTCCCGCTGGTCGGCTTTCAAGTCCTCCATGGAGATGCCTTTCGGATCGAGCCCGTGTACTTTGCGCTCGGCGCCGGTGATAATTTCCGAAGGGGCTTTGTTCGTATAGAGGGCGGTCTTGAGTTGATTTTCGTCCAGGCTCTTCACGAGTTTGCGCCCGAGGTCCTCCTCCACTCCAAGCACGCGCAATCCCTTGCGCGGACCTTCCTTCACTTCGCCGGGATTTGAACCCATAAAGTTCGGCGTCACGGCGATATCATCGCCAGAAAGCGTGAAATTCAGGGAAAGATGATGGCCTTCGACGCGCCAGGCCCAAACCCCATGCGATTCTGGCTGGCCGAAAATGGTAAAGAAATAACGCTCCGGGTCCCGCAGTGGTCCTTTTCCTTGCTCCATCTCTTTGAGAATCGCCTCGAGGCTCATGATCGTGTTCGCCTTCTCGTATCCGCGGTAGCTCAGGCCGGTGATCAACAAAGCATTCGCCAGCGCGCGCTGCGCCGAAGTCATTTCTTTGATCGGCAGGCCCTTTCTTTCTTTGGGGATAAAATGCCAATCCATCCGCTCGTCGGATTTCAAATCGTATGTCGCCTTCGCGCGTTGCTCGTCGGAAAGCGTCACCAGAAAATTATTCGCCGCCTGCGCCATTTCGTCACCAAGCCCATGCGCATAGACAGAAATCCTCAACGCCAGGACAGAAATCAACACCGCTCCTTGAATGCATGCTTTCATACGCAATAGCTCAACGCCAAAACGGTCTTTTGCCAAGAATTTTCAGCAAGAAGCGAGGATCGCGCCTCTCGTAGCTAACTGGTTGAATCTCCGTTCAAACCTTGAAGACAAGAAAGGGAGACCCGTAACATGTGCGTTTTACAGCGGAGAAGAGATTGGCTTATGAGATGTATCTTGGTTCGAGAACTGGCCGTCCTGAATGTTTGCGCAAGAGTTCGATGAATTTAGCGATGCCTCGTTTTTCATCGGCACCGAGATGGTAGTGGATATGCCAGCCAAGGTAGTCTTTGCGAAACTCCCGGTCATACTCGGTGCGGTGTTCGATAAGGTAATCGAGGGTGTCGAGGCCAAAATCGCGGGCTTCGCGGAGCTGGCGGCGGAGCGGTTCAGTGTCTTTATTTCGTTGGAGGGCCCAAACGGCGAAAACGAACGGGAGGTGAGTGAGATTATACCAGGCTTCTCCAAGATCGAGAATTTGGTGTTCGTGGGGGGCGCGGCGAAAATCAATCGCGGGATTGCCGATGAGCAACACGTAGTCCGCCTCGGCGGCGGGACCGGTGATCGGCTTGAATTCAGGGCGTAACCCGCGCTCGGCGAGCAAGACCTGGAGCAGCGCGACGCTGGCGAGGGAAGCAGCGTCGTATTCGATGAGGGTGGCTTCTTCGATGGGCCGTTTATGGGCGAGAAAGACGCTGAAAACTTCGCCAAGACTTGCGATGGCGATTCCGTCCAAAATGTCGTAACGATCCTCGAAAAGAGCGGCGGTGATGCTGACCAGGCCGGCGTCAAGTTCGTTCCGGCGGAGCATTTCAGCCAACTGCGAGGGGGGAACGAAGAGGATTTGTTCGTCGAGTCCGCGCGTTAAGGGCACGGTGTTCAAGTAAGGGACAGAACCCACGCGAAAAGGAGCCAATGATTCTTCGAGATTGCTTTCACGCTGACGATCGAGGGCGCGTTGCTCGCGTTGGAAACGCTCCACAATCTCATCGCTGCTTTGGCGCGGGGCCATGCGCAGCCTGGGCACATCAGAATTATCGTTCACAATGCGCCGAAACTTTCCCGCGAGGACTGGATAAGACAAGTTCCTTTTCGGCGCTTCAGCCGCTGCGATGATAAGGTACTGGCTACGGATTGGAGATCACAACAGCCGCCACCCGAAACCCGATGTGATCGTAGCGCCGCTCCGGCTCGAAGCGCAGGCGAAAGGCGGAGCGGCATGGCCACCCCTCATCGGCCCAGCAACCGCCGCGTCGAACGCGCGACGTGTCCCCGCGGCGTTTTTTGGCCGCGGAGTCGAGCGATTCGGCAGGTCCGGGTCCACACCGCCCGGGAGTTTCGAACGATACCAATCGCGGCACCATTCGAAAGTATTGCCGTGCATGTCGCCTCCGACGGTGGCGATTTCGAATGGAATTCCCTCGCGGAGGGCGGTCTCGATTTGTTCAATTCTCATTTCTTCACGTCTTTCGCTCGCCGATTCACGGTTAAAATTCAATTAGCTCACCGATGCTTTAGGCCATTTGATCACGCCGAACCGATCAAGCGGCGCGGTGACCTGGCCGATAGTGAGCCAAAAACATAAAACTGTTTCTTTTTGCTTAAAAGCCCTATCTAATTCGCTCGATGAAGCAGCACATCCTGGTGGTCGATGATGAACCGCCGACCAGAGAGCTACTCCAGGCCTATTTTCAGAAACATCATTACGAGGTCACGACCGCTTCGAACGCGGAAGAAGCTGTTCGCCTGGCGGACGGAACGCCCTTTGATGTAGTGATCCTGGATGTGGTATTGCCGGATCGGGACGGGCTGGAAGTGCTGCAGGCGCTGAAGGCAGTCCATCCAAACCTGCCGATCATCATTATGACGGCGATCGGCGTGGACGAAGAGTTGCTGCAGGAAGCGCTCCAAAAGGGAGCGGCGGCTTACGTCAGTAAAACGCTGAAGATCGAGCAATTGTTAATGGAAGTGCACCGGACGCTAAAGTCTAAAGCGTCGCGCGCATGAGCTCATCGGCTGTTCTGGCGCGGCCCGTCCATCGGCCGCCTGGAGATCCGCTCTTGCGCGCGCGTGATGAACGGCTGGAGTCCCTGAAGGCAGTCGTGGGTAAGCTCGCTCATGATTTTAATAATTTTCTTGTCCCGCAATTCGGCTATTTAACGCTTTTGAAGGAAGAAATACCCGCCAATTCGTCCGGAGCGCAGTACGCCGCGAGCATGGAGGCCACGGGAAGGAAGTCGGAGAGCTATATCGATTCCATCCTCCTCGGGATGCGCCCGCACCGCCAGTTTTCGCCACACGAATTCTCGTTTGACCGTTTGGTGGAGGAGACACTGGTGCAATGGGTGGCGGCCATTCCGAATGACGTGGCAATCGACGTCGCCCGAGAGATCGAGCCGGTGCCGTTCGTGGGGGACGAGAAACAATGGCGCAACGCCTTTGGGCACTTGCTTTCGAATGCTCGATTCGCGCTCGCCACCGGCGGCAAGCTCGAGGTTCGCCTGCGGAAACGAATTCTTTCGTCGCACGATATCGAGCGACTTGGCCTCGGGTGGGATGAGGTGATCCAACTCGATGTGCAGGACAATGGATTTGGAATGGCGCCCGAGATCGCGGCGCGCGCTTTTGAACCGTTCTTCACCACCCGCACGCAGATCAAAGCCGCCGGGCTTGGATTGACCATCGTTCATAGCGTCGCCCAATTCCATGGCGGACAGGTCGAACTCCGCACGGGAGAAGACGCCGGAACCACGGTCACTCTTTGGCTGCCGCTGGGCGGTTCGGCGGCGCACGAAAAGCTCGCCTCCGTCGGCGGGAGTCTGTGGGCAGCCGCCAATCCAAAAAAGAAAGTTCTCCTGGTCGAAGGTGATCCGCTGATGAAAGAGGTGCTGCGGAGCTGGGTGTTGAGCTGCAATCTGGATTTGCAGATGGCTGAAAGTTCCGCCGAAGCGCTCAGGTTGGTACAACGGGCACCTCACGAATGGGTGCTGGCGATCACGGAAGCACGTTTAAACACCGAAACCGGGACGGATGTGCAAATCCGAGTCGCTCCCACGATTCCGCACGTCCCCTGGATTTTCCTCGGCGGAAAGAACATCCCGGACTCAGCTCTTCCAGGCGGCGAAACCCTCCTGATGAAAAAGCCATTCTCGATGAAGGCCTTTACGGAGGTCATCCGAAAGTTCACCCCTTGATTTGGCGGCAAAGCTTCGCGTCAAGGCTAGACGCGGATGCGCTTCAAATCCTTGAGAATGTTGTAATCGATCCCCTCCATCTCGAGGAAACCTTGAAGCTGGCGAAGACGGGTTGGGTGGCGAATCTTCCGCAAGGCCTTCGCCTCGATCTGCCGGATGCGCTCGCGGGTGACCCGGAATTGCCGCCCGACTTCTTCAAGCGTGCGCGGGAAGCCATCCGCCAGGCCAAAACGCAATTCGAGCACCTGGCGCTCGCGCTCGCTCAAGCTCGTCAGCACATCGCCCAACTTCGCCTTAAGC
>DASYTB010000162.1:0-4463 GCA_036002705.1 Verrucomicrobiia bacterium | reverse complement strand
CCGCTTCTGTTTCAGGCCTTTTTCGGCGACGGGCACCAAATCGTTCACGGTGTATTGCTTGACCACCGTGCGACGTAAGCATTTCCAGAGGTGATTTGCGTTCGGCCTTTGGACCAAAACTTCAGCGCCATCTTCTCATCGTTGGAAAGTGTAGCCACCGCGTCCGCTTTGATGTCGCCCATGAAGGCCCGCGAGGCTGGCGCCTCCTTTGAAATTGGCGGCTTTGAGAGACCAGGGGAAATACTCCTCGCGAAGAGGTTGCGTCCAGCCAGTCTTCAACACCCGGAGATCGCGGGCCATATCGATTTGTTCTTCATGCGTTGGAGCGGTGCGAAGCACGGTCATCAGCTTGGTGGCCGCGTCCGGCGCTCCGAGATAGACAAGCATGAGCGCGAGTTCCGCGCTGATCTCGCGTACTTTCGACGGGAAGAGCGGGCCAAATTTCGCAATCAAACGTTGCCGCGTGGATTCATCGGGTTTGCCGAGGCGAATAAAGCGGAGTGAATAGGCGCGAAGCAGATCAAGCCGGTCCTGGTCCTCGAGTTTGTTCCAATCGATGCGGTCGAGCGCGGCCACAATTTCGCCCTGAAGGGCAGAGTCGGGCTGAGGATCGCTGGGCTTGCGGTGGAATTGATCGCGGTTGCTCACCCGCAAAAGCGCGACGAGCGACGCGATGGCGACGCCGGGATTCTTTTCCTTGAGCGCCTTCTCTCGCCATTCGGAGGCACCCTGCCATTCGAGGGCGGTCCGAGCGGCGAAACGCAGGGCGCGATCTTTGTCATCCAGATAGGGCGAACGCTTATAGAATCCGGGGTTCAACGGTGGCGTGGGCACGGACTCCCGCGGTTTCGATCGGCAGAAGGGGGGATCGCGGTTTATTTGTGCGAGTTGTTATTTGGTTTCTGGTCGGCCCGAGTGGTAAACGACCTGGGAATCAGGAGGCGTCGGGACCCAGGGCGTCGGCTCGAAGACTCGCCTGTGTCCTGGGCTATTATCGTATCGTCCCTACGGGACGCGGTTTGAGCAGGCGCGTGGGTTTTGTGCACCGAATGGGAGGTTCGGGAACGGGCGCAACCTCTTCGAGGTTGAATGATCGGTAGATGTTTTACTCCAGGTAGTTCGCCGCACTTCGCTTTTTCCGCGAACAATCTGGGGCTTTGAGGCGGAATCCCGATGGGATTCGACAAATGCGCGAGGGTGGAGAAGAGCAGGGGGTGCGGAGGTGCATCGCTTGGTATTTCTCATTCAAAGTAGTGCGGGATGAAGCGACTTTGGTTTCCCGTGATGAGGCTGGTGTCCTCGCGAATGCCGAGTCCGCAGGCTTCGTGGTTGATGATCCAGACGCCGAAGACGGGATGATTTCCGTCGAATGCTGGAATAGGGGCCAGCGCCTGATAGATGTAACCCTCCTCGCCATATTCGCCTCCAGTCGTGGCGATTGGCTGGCCATGCGAAAAGATGCTCACGTTTGCGCCTTCGCGGGAGAGCTTCGGTTTGCGGACGTAATTCGAACGCGAAAGAGCGGGCAGTTCTTCGGGCTTAAACGCAGCGGGAAGGAGGTTGGGATGTTCCGGGAAAAGTTTCCAGAGGATCGGGAGAATCCCCTTGTTGGAAAGGAGCATCTTCCACATCGGCTCGATGAACCGGCAACGTTCGAGTTTCAGATGTTCCGCGTAATCCGATCCCCACATCCATTCCCAGGGGAATAGTTTGAAGTAGGTGTTAAGCGGTTCGTTCTCGAGATCCACGAACGTCTTCCGGTCGTTATCGAAACCGACATCTTCGATGGCCAGTTGCTTGATATTGATTCCGGCCTGATGTGCGGTATCGGCGATGTAAAGAACGGTCTGTTCGTCCTCGAGACTCGAGCGCAGCCCACCCATGTGGATACGAGTGAGCTGGGTTGATTTCCAGGCGTCGATCAGGCGCTCGTGAATGGAATTGAATTGATCGGCGTTAGGCCGGACTTCCTCGAGCCAGAACCATTGGGCGACCGCGGCTTCGACCAGTGAAGTGGGGGTGTCAGCATTGTATTCGAGCAATTTCGGACTTTGGCCGGGCGAGTAGGCCAGGTCGAATCGTCCGTAGAGGCTGAATTCGTCGCGGCTCCAGGAGTTCACGATGAAGGGTGCGGCCCCGGGCGGAATGGCGAGTTGGTCAAACAACTCTTCGTCGATGATATGCTGTGCGGCCTTGAGGCAAAGCTCGTGCAGGGTATTGGCGGCTTTCTCCAATTCATCGACTTCGCGCGAGGTCAGCGCGTAAGCGGCGGATTCATCCCAATACACCTGTCCGTCCGGACTGTGAAAGGTGAGGCCGACTTCTTCGACTTTCGCCTGCCACTGGTCGCGGGGCGTTAGTTTGAGGCGTTTCATATCCTTCGCTCTCCTTAGCTGGACACATGGCTTGATTCGGTCGAACCGCGGACAAAACCGCCGCGATCGACATGAGAAGCGGTATTAAAGGCTTTGCCGGGCGCGCTGGCGGTGAGGCTGCTGCGTTCCGGTTCCGGCGAATAATCGCCGCCATGATAGTAGCCGCGACCCGGCATAAAGAAGTTGTAAGGATGCGGATAGAAGCCGAAGTGGGGGGCATGATAATAACCGCGTCCTTCGACGTAGGTGTTATTCGTCAGCACCTGGACGGGACGCGCCAATTCGGGCTGCGTAATCAAGTCCGGCTGCGACCTTGAACAACCATTAAGGATCGCGCCGGAAATCACCAGCATTACCTGGGTTGAACGTTTCACGCGGAACAGATACCGCCTGGGAAACGGGCGGACTATTATAAACGGAAGACGGATATGGAAACGTCGCAGGCAGGTCGCAGCCCGCTAAAAGCGATGATCGCGCTTTATTTTGGCAGCGCTATTACGCGAGCACTTCCTTCACCACATTTCCGTAAACGTCGGTCAGCCGAAAGTCCCGGCCCGCGTAGCGGCAGGTGAGTTTTTCGTGATTCAGGCCGAGCAAATGAAGGATCGTGGCGTGCAGATCGTGAACATGGACGCGGTCCTGCACGGCAGCCGCGCCGTAATCATCGGTGAGGCCGTGGGTGCAGCCGCCCTTTGTGCCGCCGCCAGCCATCCAGACGGTAAAGGCATCCGCGTTGTGGTCGCGGCCGGCTTTATCGCCTTCACCTTCGCCCGTAGCGGTGCGCCCGAATTCACCGCCGAAAAGAACGAGCGTGTCTTCGAGCATGCCGCGGTTTTTCAGGTCCTGGAGGAGCGCGGAAATGGGTTGATCAACTTGCGCACAGCTTCTGGGTAAACCGCTGTCGATCGAGCCGTGGTGATCCCACCCCGACTGGTTGATCTGGATAAAGCGAACCCCGGCTTCGGCGAAGCGGCGCGCGAGGATGCATTGGCGGGCGTATTCGTCGGTCGGTTCCTTCCCCACGCCGTACATTTTCAAGATGCTTTCCGGTTCATTCGAAAGATCGAAAAAACGCGGCGCTTCGGCTTGCATGCGGAAGGCAAGTTCAAAGGACTGAATTAGCCCCTCCATCTCGGGATTCGCCGCCGTGCGCGTTTGAAAATCGCGGTTCAAACATTGCACCAATTCCAATTGCGTGCGCTGTTGCGTGATGCTTTGGTCGGTGTTGCTAAGATACCGAATGGTCGCTTGTTTCGCGGAAATTCCATCATGCCCTACGGGTGTTCCCTGGCAAACCGCCGGAAGAAACGCATTCGAATGCAACCGGCTGCCGAGCGAACGCATCGGGCGGATGGTGATAAATCCGGGCAGAGATTCATTTTCCGAACCGAGGCCGTAAACGACCCACGATCCCACGGACGGCCGCACGAAATTGGCAGAACCGGTATGCAGGCAGAGCGACGCATTGGAGTGATTGGCGGAATCCGTTTGCATCGAACGAATGAAGCAGAGGTCGTCGGCATGCAAAGCGAGGTTGGGCAATAGCTCACTGATTTCGAGACCGCTTTGGCCATGCTTCGCGAAATTGAACGGCGATCCTTTGTAAACGCGCTTCCGCTTTTCATCGCCGATTTTACCATGGTCTTGCTTCAGGCGCGGCTTGGGGTCGAAAAGGTCCATCTGGCTCGGACCACCCCACATGTAAAGGAAGATCACGCGTTTAGCGCGGCCATTAAAGTGCGGCATTCTGGGCGCCAGCGGCGACGCGGCCGTCATAGCGCCGGCCTGCCGAGCACAAAGTCCGGCCAAAGCGAGCGAGCCGAAACCGAGGGCGGAGCTTCTCAGAAACTCACGGCGGGAAAAAGCGAAGGTATTCATGTCGTGCGCTTTCGGTTTTGTGCTTATTGAACGGAAACATACCACAGATGCCGGGTGCGCGTCGATGGGGAATGAGTTCTTGAAAGGAATGACAATTTAACCCCAAAGAAAGCCTGGTAAGGGTTCACTTAAGGCTTAATCGGGCGTAATCGCGTCGAGCGTCGCAAACGAGTTCTATGGCCGCTATAGCCGCTATGGTCGCTATGGCCG
>DASYTB010000161.1:0-8685 GCA_036002705.1 Verrucomicrobiia bacterium | reverse complement strand
GCCCGCACAACCGCCTTCGTTTCCAAATTCCTATGCCAGAAGGCTAGGGCCCCCACTCCGCCAGCCAGAAAGGCGACGGCAAACATCCGGCTCCAGCGGTTCGGAACCTTGGCGAATAACGCCGCGGCAACACCGGCGAGGAGCAAAAGGGCGATCAGCCATTCAGCAACCATACGAGCTATTTTTCCGTACGCAGAGCGTCTGGGATGTTCTCCTATGGCACAGCGTAAAGATTTGATCAAGAACGAACCTCCTGCCTTTTTTCGTCTGCTCGCCGCGGTGCTGCCAGCGCCTGTCCCAGCTAAAAAACCACATTACTGCTTGCCTTTTCGAGTTCCTGCGGAATGATTTCCGGCTCTATGAGTTCCGAGCAAAACCCGCCGGGTGAGCATGGCGGCGGCCGGGAAGCAGATATTTATGATCTGCTCGCCTGGCTTGAAGTGAACAAGACAAAGGTCGGCATTATCGCCACTGTTCTCGTGGTGCTTGGCTTTGCCATCGCCGCTTTCCGCTATTTTAAAGATCAAAAGGAGGGGAACGCGAGCGCCGAACTTCTCGCCCTCAAGCCCACGCTCACTCCGCAGACCAACGCTCCCCCGCCCCAGCCTTCGGCATTCCTCAAGATCAGCGAGCAATTCCCCGGGACCAGCGCGGCCGAACGCGCTCAGATTTTTGCGGCCACAACTCTATTCGACCAGGGCAAATACGCGGACGCCGAACGCGAATTCAACGCGTTTTCCACCAAATATCCCGAAAGCCCCTGGGCCGCCCAAGCCGCTTACGGCGTGGGTGCCTCCCGTGAAGCTCAAAACAAACTCGACCAGGCGCAGTCCACGTATCAAAACGTGATTACCGCTTATGCCAACTCCTGGGTTGTGGACCAGGCCAGGCTCTCCCTGGCTCGTGTTTATGAATTGCGCAAACAGCCGGAACAGGCACTCCGTCTCTACAACGAACTTCTTATGCCCCGTCCGGGCGCCCTTCCGGGTGAAGGCGGCAATCGGGATGCCTTCGAACGAAAAGAAGCCCTCTTGCGGGCCTATCCGAACTTGAACACGAACCTGGTCGCCGCCGCGTCGCGTCCGGTCACGCTGCCTCAGACGACCGCCCAAACCAACCTGACAAACCGCGCCACCACCCCAACGACGAACACCGTCACAGGGACAACTCAGGTGGTTCGTCCGTTGCCAAGCACGCCGACGTCTCCAGCACCGAAGTGATCTCCGCGGCCAAAGAGTGGGAGCGCCGGAATCAAGCCTCAATCCGAGCGAAGCCTTCCTCGATAAAAGTGGTGTTCTGGATGCGCGCCAGTCGTGCGTAAAGGCCATCCTGCGAGATTAGCTCTTCGTGGGTCCCGCGCTCGATGATCTCGCCGTGGCGCAGAACGATGATCTGATCGGCGTTGCGAATCGTGCTGAGGCGATGCGCGATGACGAAGCTGGTCCGGCCTGCCATTAGGCGTTCGAGTGCTTCCTGGATCAGGCGTTCGGTGGCGGTGTCCACGCTGGCCGTGGCTTCGTCCAGGATCAGGATTGGCGAGTCTTTCAGCAATGCGCGGGCGATGCTGACCCGTTGTTTTTCGCCGACACTCAGTTTCACTCCGCGCTCACCCACGCGGGAATCATATCCATCGGCCAGGCGTGATATGAATTCATGGCAATTGGCCGCTTTTGCGGCGGCGATCATCTCCGTTTCTTCAGCATCGAGCCGTCCATACAGAATATTTTCACGGACCGTGCCGTTGAAAAGGAAAGGTTCCTGGCTCACGACGCTGATTTGTTCGCGCAACGATTCGAGCCGGACTTCCCTGGTATCGATCCCATCAATGAGGATGCGGCCAGAAGTGAGTTCGTAAAACGCTGGCAGCAGATTTACCAAGGTGGACTTTCCGGCGCCGGTCGGCCCCACCAGCGCGATCATCTCTCCGGGCGCGGCTTCCAGATTGATGTGCTTGAGAACTTTCTTCTCTGCCGAGTAGTTGAAGTTCACAGCTTCATACGCCACATGCCCACGGACACGTTCGGGAAGGCTGCGCACGCGCGCGGCGGTTTTCTGCCAGTCGCGTTCCACCGTCGTATCGAGAATATCAAAAACCCGTTCCCCCGAGGCGCGCGCCGCCTGGAGCATTTGGTTCAAGCCGTGCAATCGGCCAATCGGCTCGTAAAACAAGTTCAGGTAAATGATAAACGCCACGAGCTCGCCTAAATGCATTCCTCCAGTGATCACTTGAGCGCCTCCAAGCCAAAGCACCAGGCCGGTGCCGAGCGCCCCGGCGAAACTCATCGCGGGCGAATACATGGCCCAGACACGCATCACGCCCAGCGTTCCCTCGCGCAAATCGTCCGCGCGGTGGGCAAAGCGTTGGTCTTCGTGCGATTCGCGCGCAAAGGCTTTGATCTGCCGAACTCCCTGCAAATTGTCCATGAGCAGCGCATTCATCGCGCTCGAGGCGATGCGCTGGGCGCGATATCGTTTATGCGCCGTCATGGTGTACCAAAATGCACCACCCGCCAGGATGGGCAGCGGGACCATCGCCACCAACGCCAGCTTCGCGTTGGTGGTGAAAAGAATAAACAGAACGCCAATGATGCTCAGGATGGCGACGGTCCCCTGCTCCGTTCCATCAATCAGCACGCGCTCCATCGAATTCACATCCTCGAGCACCCGCGTCATCAGATCGCCTGAAGCGCGCTGATCGAAATAGCCAACCGGCAAACGCTGCAAGCGGGCATAAACGTCGCGCCTGATATCGTAAATGACGTTTTGCTCAAAGGTGTTGTTGATGCGAATCCTGATGCTGTTGAAGAAATCCCTTAGAAAGAAGGCACCCAGCAACCCGAGCATTACCGGAGGAAGCATGGCCGCCTGCCGTTTCCCGATCACATCATCAATAACGTATTGAGTGAGTCGCGGGTAAGCGAACGCAAACGCCAGCGACAGTATCGCACAGCCGACCGTCGCCACCGCCATTCCCTTGTAAGGCGCGAGATAAGGGCTGACCCGGCGGATGACTTCCCACGTACTGCGGGATTTGGATTTGAAGCTCGGATCGCTCGATTCCTCGTGGGCGCCGAGATGCGGATGGCGGGCCATGCTTAGAAACTCTGGTTGCCAGAATGTGAACGGACGAAAATCTGCCGCGACCCAGGCGGGCTTTGCTTTGATCTGAAAACCTTGAATCGAACATCCATAATTCTTTGGCAATTTAGCATGGAGCTTTTGGGAAGGTAAGTTTTGTCTCACGGCTTCATGCACCGACGCCGACGCGGGACGGACGGAAACCGAAAGGAGTTCAACGATAAGTTCTCCAACTTGCTCTTGTGAAGTTTGACAGATAAAGTTGCGAATCATGAGCACAGAGGCACAGGCAGTTTTCAATGCCTACAAAAGTTTGCCACGGACGGAGCGATTGGCTCTTTATGAAGCCATCGCCAGGAGTAATGTCCCCGATAACTACGGGGAACTTATCGACGAGGAGCTAACGGCCATCGCGGCACAGAGTTTTACGGCGCTTGACGAAGAGGAGGCTCGTGCCCAAACGCGGTGAAGTTTGGATCGGGGATCTTGGATTTGCGCAAAAGGTCCGGCCGTACACCGATGAGGATCGCGATTTGATCAGCGTGATTCCGCACCTCACCGCGATCCGCGGGATCACAATTTCTTTTCTGAAGCCCGGTGCGTTCCTCGTCCAGCATCCGATCACGGTTTCCGCCGCTAAAGCGGAGCGGTTTCTCGGGCGCTTGGCCCCCGCTCAACTTGCTTTGGTTGAGGCGGGTGTTCGAAATTGGCTCGGGCTTTAAGAACACAAAGGGATCTGTTTGATCGAAGGATTTCGTCTAGCCCCTCGAAGGTCAGAACTGGAAAGAAGCTACTCAAAAAATAGTTGCGGCGTTCCAAAGAGACGCAGCTTTGATATGCCGTCTCGGTTTTAATATGAAAGTCGCATTCTTACGCCGCACAAGCGCGTGGCTCGGTCTGCTGACCTTCCTCTGCCTGGCCACGGAAGCCGCGAATTGGCCGGCGTGGAGAGGGCCTTTGGGAACCGGCATTTCCGAGGAGAGAAATCTCCCCATTCACTGGAGCACCAACCAGAATGTTAAGTGGCGCGTGCCGTTGCCGGAGCCCGGAGATTCTACGCCCGTGATTTGGGGCGAGCGAATTTTCGTCACGCAAGCGGTCGGCGAGCGTCGGATGGTACTCTGTTTTAATCGCGCTGATGGCAAGAAGCTGTGGGAAGCAGGCATCACAACCAAAGTTAAAGAACCGACGCATCCGACGAATCCCTATTGTTCCGCCTCGCCCGTTACGGATGGGCAGCGGGTGATTGTTTCGTTCGGTTCGGACGGGCTTTACTGCTACGACTTCGACGGCAAGGAACTGTGGCGCCGGACGGACCTGGGACGGCAAACGCACATCTGGGGGAACGGTTCGTCGCCGGTGATTTACCGTGACTTTTGTTTTCTGAATTTCGGCCCGGGCGAAAATACCTACTTGCTCGCTGTGGACAAGAATTCCGGCAAGACGGTTTGGAAGGAGGAGGAGAATACTGGCTACAAGCATCCCGTGGAGGGCACGCCAGCCGACGCTGGAAAAACTTACATCGGGTCCTGGACCACGCCGACTCTAATGCCGGTGGAAGGCCGCGATCAATTGCTGATGATCTGGCCAAATCGGTTGGCGGTGTATGACTCGCCTTCCGGAAAGGAAATCTGGAGTTGCGCTGGATTAAATCCGCTCTGTTATACGTCGCCCATTTACGAGGACGGAATTGTCGTGGCGATGGGCGGATTCAACGGTACGAGCATCGCAGTCCGAGCGGGCGGCACCGGAGATGTCACCGAGGCGCGCCGATTGTGGCGCTATCCCAAGACGAAACAGCGGATCGGCTCGGGGGTGGTCCACGATGGTTATATCTACATTCATAACGATCCCGGAGTGGCGGAATGCTTTGAGTTGAAGACCGGCAAATTAATTTGGGAAGAGCGCCTCAAAGGAAAAGGGCCCAGCGGGTCGAATTGGTCCTCTGTCATGCTCGCCGACGGGAACTGCTACACGATCACCCAGGGCGGCGATTGCTTCGTCTTCAAAGCAAGTCCGAAATTTGAACTGGTGGCGGTCAATCCGCTGGTCGAGCCGAGCAATTCTTCGGTCGCGCCCTCGGACGGCGAATTATTCCTGCGTACTCAGAAATCGCTCTGGTGCATCAGCGGGGGGAAATAGCCGTCTGCGGCTTCTGCTGCTTCACTCGAGCGATCGATTCGTAGGAGGCGGCTGCCATCAGTGGCGCTTTGGCTCGCATTTCGGGGACTTTCAATTCAACCATGATCTCATCGACCAATCGCATCAGGCGCTGGCCGTATTCCACGAAGCTGTCGAACATCTGCTCGTCGGACGCCTTCACATTCGCATCGTGGAAAACGACCGCGACGTGCGGCTCGATTGAGATTGCGCCATCGTAACCCGACGCGAGCAGGTCCTGCAAAATCGCCTGGACCTTGCCGTCACCGTCGCCCGGCATGGTGTAGTCGGCGTCATTCTTCGCGGTATTCCAGCGCGCGTCTTTCACGTGAACATGCACGATGTGCTCCTTCACGTGTTCATAAAATTCCCATGGGTCCTGTTTGGGCCACGGTTTTGGTTTGCTGCGGTCCTCGTTGAAAATGGGATTGCCCGTGTCAAAAACGAGCTTTAGGCCGGGCACTTGCTCAAGGAGTTCGAGCGTAAACGGCCAGCCCATCCCGCCGTAATTCATGCAATTCTCATGAACCGGCTGAAGGCCGTTATCCAGAAACATTTTTGTAATCTCGCGGAGCCGGCGAAAGCGTTCATCGGCCATTTGGTCCTCTTCCTTGCGCACGGCGAAGCTCATGATCCGAACGAACTTTGTCCCGAGGCGATTCATCCGCGGGATGCATCGGCGCGCTTCCGCCAGCGACGATTCGCCCGGCTCACCGATTTTCTTGCCCCAATTGGCAATCGCCGAGCCGAAGCAGTTCACCTGAATCCCGGCGCTCTGGACCTTCTCCACGAGAATATCAAACGCCTGGTCGGGAAGGTCGTGAATGTTTCCTTTGGGAAATCCGGGCACCTCCACGCCCCGCGCTTCCAGATTGGCCCACCCCAGAGCTTTGATCGCCCGAATCTGGTCGTCGATTTTGTTCGCGGCTTCGTCACCGATTCCGGAGAAGTAATACATAAGATTGCTGCACTGTAGCACGGTCGCTTTCGGAAAGTAAATTCTCTCTGGAACCTGAGATTCAGAGATTTTTCTTTGGCAGCGCCGCTGGCGTTGCGTAAAGTCAAACTACTCTCGTAACGACATGAAAAAAATCGTTTCTTTGGCCGTCGCACTGTTTTGCGCGGCGGCTCCGGTTTTGTATGGCGCGGAACCGCTTCGAATTTTTATTCGCTCAGGTCCCAAAACTCACGGGCCTGGCCAGCACGATGCTCCGAGGTTTTTAAAAGAGTGGGTGCCGCTGCTCAATGAACGCGGCGCGAAAGCCACCGGGAGGAATGGTTTTCCCACCGCCCAGGAACTCGAGAATACGGACGTGCTGATCATTTTCTCCGCCGAAGGCGGGACGATCGCGTCCGAGGACCGCGCGAATCTCGACAAATTCCTCAAGCGCGGCGGAGGACTTGTGACGTTGCATGACGGGGTTTGCGGAACGGATTCGCAATGGTTCAAGACGGTGATTGGCGGCGCTTGGGAGCACGGGCACTCGAAATGGTATGAAGGCAATGTGGGCGTTTATTTCGTCGATACGGATCATCCGATCACGCGCGGTGTTTCGAATTTCGACATCAACGACGAGGTTTATTGGGACTTGCACATGATGCCCGAGGCCCACGTGCTCGCGACTTCCTTTCAATCGGTCTTTGTGATTGCGCCGCAGATGTGGACTTACGAGAAGGACAACTACCGTTCGTTCGTCTGGCTGCAAGGGCATGAGTACGAATCGTTCAACCAGCCGCATTTCCGAGCGCTGCTCATGCGCGGCATTGCCTGGGCTGGAAAACGTGAGGTGGATTCCCTGTGCACGAGGGACGAATTGGCCAGTCTGAAATATCCTCCAGGCGGACCCGCTGCGCCCGAGAAAGAGGCCGAGAAACTCCAGGTCGATCCTGAGTTTGAGATCAATTTGGTCGCCTCCGAGCCGCTCATCGAAAAAGCCATTTCTCTCGATTGGGACCCCCAAGGCCGCCTTTGGGTGGCTGAGACTCCGGAATATCCGAATGGCCGCACGATCAACCGGAATGACGAACCGATCGCGGAATGGGCGCGCGAGCATCCCGGCGAGGTTCCGCCCGTGAAAAAACTGGATCGGCCCGCGCGTGACCGCATTTCGTGGCTGGAGGATACCGACGGGGATGGACGCGCGGACAAAAAGCATGTTTTCGCCGACGGGCTCGAACTCGTCACGTCGCTTGTTTTTTACAAGGACGGCGTGATCGTGGCTCAGGCCCCTGACATTCTTTGGCTCCGCGATAAGGACGGCGACGGGAAGTGTAATATGCAGGATGAAAAAGTCGTACTTTATTCCGGTTTCGGCACATTCGATACGCACGCCGTTATTAATAATTTCCGCTGGGGAATGGACGGCTGGATTTACGGCGCGGTCGGTTACAGCGCGGGCGATCCGGTTTCCAGCGACGGCTCGAAAAAATTCGGACGCATCACCGCGGGTGTGATTCGGTTTAAGCCTGACGGCAGCGCGCTGGAGCAGGTCGCGTCCGGCAGTTGCAACACCTGGGGATTCGATATGTCGCCGGATGGCGAAGCGTTTTATACAACGGCCACTTGCGGCGAGCATCTGTTACACGTGGTCATGCCGGAAAAAATTCTGGCGAGGGGAAACATCGGCGGCGTGCGCGCGTCCGCGGTTATTCCAGATCACCAGGAGGTGAAACCGCTGGTCAAGCACACGCGCCCGGCTTACGTGCAGATTGATTGGGTGGGCAAATTCACAGCCGCTGCCGGATGCTGCGTTTACAATGGCGGCGCCTGGCCGGAGAAATTCAACAACGCGATTTTTCTCAACGAACCGACGGTCAGTTTGGTCCATAACGATATGTTCCGGCCAAACGGCCCAACCTTCATCGCCTCGAAGGAACCGGGCCGCGAAGACACCGAGTTCATCGCTGGAAGTGATCTCTGGTTCCGTCCCATTCACACGCGGGTTGGGCCCGATGGCGCGCTCTACGTGGTCGATTTCTATAATCAGGCGGCTATTCACAACGACACGCGCGGTCCGAAGCACGGCGCGAACAATGCCGCGGTTCGCCCCGATCGCGATCATCACCTGGGCCGCATCTGGCGCGTGCAGCACAAACAGGAGAAACAATTTCCAAAGGCTTCTTTCGCGACAGCCGCCGAATTGGTCGAGGACCTCAATCACCCGAATGGCTGGGTGCGTTCGACCGCGGAGCGCCTGCTCGTGGAAGGGAGCGACAAGAGACTTGTTCCGCTGCTGGAACGGATCGCGCAAGACAGTTCGAAATCCGATTATAGCCGCATTCAAGCGCTGTGGTCCGCATATTTAATTTCGGGTCAGCACAACGCCAGCCTGCTCGCCAGCCTCTACACGGAAAAGCGACCGATCGTGCAAAAGGCGGTCATGCAACTGATCCGCAACTATCCAATTCCCGCCGGAGAAACCGCAAAATTCTCGAAACTCACAACGG
>DASYTB010000160.1:0-1624 GCA_036002705.1 Verrucomicrobiia bacterium | reverse complement strand
TCCTGAACTATGCGATTCATATGAGCGCTCCGAAAAGTTCGATCCATCCCGATGTTCGCATCGGCCATGTTCACTTGAAGGTCGCGGACCTTGAACGCGCGATTGCTTTTTACCGGGATGTCCTTGGTTTCGAACTGACGCAGCGCTATGGCCAGCAGGCTGCCTTTCTGTCCGCGGGCGGCTACCATCATCATATCGGTCTGAACACGTGGGAAAGCGAGGGCGGTTCCCCGCCGCACCCGCGCGCAACCGGCCTTTACCATTTGGCGATTGTTTACCCGACACGAGCCGAACTCGCCGATGCGCTTCGGCGGCTCGTTAAAGCGGGAATTCCGCTCGAAGGCGCATCGGATCACGGCGTGAGCGAGGCGCTTTATCTTCGCGACCCGGACGGGAACGGAGTCGAGCTTTACTGGGACCGAGCGAAAGAAAAGTGGCCACGAACCGCCGCTGGCGAGATCAACATGATCACGGAACCGCTCAACGTGGAGTCGCTGCTGAAAGAAGGAGATGCTTGAGTCACGCGCGGCCTCGCCCAAATTCAAATTTCACAAACACTCCAATGCCATCCTGTTCATCGCCATCGTCAAGATTCACCCTGGTTGCGTCTCGTTACTTCACGCCTCGAGTGCTCGCCCGGATATGCTGCCTCTTGAGTTTCGGCGGCATACTCGCCGGAGCCCAGGACATGCGGTGGTCCTGGCAGGAGCCGTACGCGAAAGTTCTTCCAAACGGCGATCTCGAGTGGGCGCCACACCCGTTTAAATTTACGCCCGGCGAATCGATTCGTTATATCGATTTTGAATCGGGCAACGACAGCAATGATGGCGCTTCGAAGCAAACGCCATGGAAGCATCATCCGTGGGACCCGAAGGCCACCGGCAACTCGGCGGCCAGTCACAGCCAAAACACTTATGTCTTCAAAACCGGAGTCGCTTATCGCGGTCGGCTGATCATCAAGGATGCGGGTCGCGCCGGGGATCCAATTCACCTGACCAGCGATCCAGACTGGGGAAGCGGTGAAGCGGTCCTGTGCGGGTCGGAACTGGTGAAGAATTGGACAAAGGGCGCCACTCGCAAAGACATCCCGGAGCCGGAAAAAGTTTGGTGGACGGATCTCGATTTCGCCAGTCGGAGCGTTTGGACCGTCGGGAAGGATGGCGCGATCACGCGGATCCCACTCGCGCGTACGCCGAACTGGAAGGTTTCCAATCCGGACGATGTGAAAAGCGAGTGGTGGGTGTGGGATAATCCGGGAAAGCCGTTCGGGAACACGACCACGAACGCGCGCGGCCGGACGATCAGCCTCGGCATCGACACGAAGCACATTAAGGACAAGCCGGAGGACTACTTCAAGGGCGCGACGATCTGGCCCGAATACGGCTGGGTGATGAGCGGGCCGTATCCCACTCCCGTTGAAACGGTGGATTTGCAACGCCATGGCCTCGGCTTTGCCGGGTGGACCGGCGGCGGCGTGAATGGAGTCATCATGCGGAACATGCGGTATTACCTCGAAGATAAGCCGCAATATCTCGATGATCCTGAAGGCGAATATTGGTTTGAGAAGAAAGGCAACGGCGGACGCCTGTACTTGCGATTGGCGGATGATGCGGACCCGAACGTG
>DASYTB010000159.1:0-7870 GCA_036002705.1 Verrucomicrobiia bacterium | reverse complement strand
CCGATCTGGGTTATAATGAGGAACATCGGATCGATTCAAGAAAGCCAATCGTGAAACTGAGTGCGATTATTGCTCTCGCCCGGGAACGCCGCGCGAGTGACATTCATATCGAGGCCGGGCTGCCGGTGGCCTTGAGGATTTCCTCAAATCTGCAGGCGACGGGCGAGCCGGTTTCGCGCGAGGATTTAACAGCCGCCGCCCTGGAACTTGTAGGCGAGGATCTCTGGCCGCAATTTCTGGAACGAGGCTCGATGGACCTTTCGAAGACCATCGAAGGTGTTCGCCTGCGAATTAATGCGTTCCAGACGACACGCGGCAGCGCCTTGGCTATTCGCCTGCTTTCGACCTTCCAAGCCACGGTCGAACGGCTCAATCTGCATCCCGACCTGAAAAAGCTGGTCTCGAACACGCACGGCCTGATCCTGGTGAGCGGCCCGACGGGCAGCGGCAAATCTTCCACCCTCGCGGCGTTGATCCAGGAGATCAATCAGAGCGAGCCGCGGCATATCATTACGATCGAGCACCCCATTGAATACCAGTTCAAGCCGCAACTTTCGTTCATTCGGCAGCGAGAAGTAGGCCGCGATACTCCGAGCTTCGAGCAAGCCTTGCTCGACGCGATGCGCGAGGACCCAGACGTTCTGATGGTCGGCGAAATGCGCGAACCGGAAACGATGCGCCTCACCCTGAATGCTTCGGAAACGGGCCATTTGGTTTTCGCGACGATCCACTCGTCTTCCGCGATCGAAGCGCTGCAGCGCATGATCTCGGCGTTTCCATCAGAAATCCAGAATTCCGTTTCGGCCCAGGTCGCGGATTGCCTCACTGCCGTCGTTTGCCAGCGGCTGCGCTTTAATCAGGAACTCGGAATCCGCCTCCCCGAATGCGAAGTCCTCCGCCCGACGCACGCCGTGAAAAATTTCATCCGACGCGGCGACTTCCACCAAATCACTTCCGTCATGGAAACCGGCGCGGACCACGGGATGTGGACCTTCACCCGTTATCGGGCCTGGATGGCGAATCGCAAAGATTGGTACGTCCCAGCAAAAGATAATCGGGAAGACGATGTCGTGACGGAAACGCTTTCCGCGAAAAAACCGCTGCTCGCGCCAGCCGTGAAGGCGCCGCCAGTCGAATCGACACCGAAAGAAACAACTAAAGTCTTAAAACCATCCGGCTCCGGCCGCATCGAAATCGAACCGGATGACGCCGGCTTTGGGAAGATTTTGAAAAGGCTGCCTTAAATCGGTTGCGTCAAGCCAGCTTTACGTCTGGTGATCGGATGGCGGCCAAGGTCTCTTTCACATCCATTCCCCGCCGAGCTTCGTCTTGAAGGCGAAGACAGTGTTGACGCCAGAAAGCTTTTTCATCCGGTGACGGATCATAGGGCTTGTGATGCGGGACATTCTGGCCGACGAGCAGCGCCAGGAACCCATCCATTTTGAACGAATTCGAGGGATGGACCAGAGTTACCCCCGCCAGAACGCTTGGTCCATTTTCGCGGTAAAATTCGACGATCTCGTCCGCCCGATGCAAAGCCGTTTCCTGGCGGCAGGCTTCCCAAAAGGGTGTGTTCAGGCGCGTGTTAAACTTGTAGTGGATCGCGAGGAAGTTCCGGATATCATCCCACTGATCGGCATTGTAGCGGTTATAAAGCTTGATCATCGAGGGATTCGGTTCGCACAAGCTGTCGGACAAGGCATCGGCCAGGGTGCTCGCTTCGACACAGATCACTTGCAACGCGGTCGCTTCGAGCGGTTCGACAAATCCAGCGGAATTGCCCATTGCCACCACATTACCGACCCAATTGCGTTCATAGCGGCCCGAACGGAATTTTACCGAGCGCGGCGGCGTTGAGACCTTTGGATTCTTGCCGAGAAATTCATTCAGCGCGGCTTCATCACTGATAAAACGCGAAGAATAGACATAGCCGCGATTGATAAAATTCTCGTGCTCGATCTGCCAGCACCAGCCTGCATCCATCGTTTCCGCCGTGGTGTAGGGCAGGATTGGTTCGTTCGTCCGCGTCCAACCGCCAATCACTGCTCGATCACAGAAGAGCGAATCCTCGTAGCTGCGATAAACTTCAGCCAGTGCGCGCCCCAGCAATTCTGACCTGAAACCGGAAGCGTCGATGAACAAATCAGCGGTAATCCGCTGTCCAGTTTCGGTGACCAGGGCCGCGATACCTTCGCCGCCCAACTCCGGTTTGATCGTGGCATCGACGATGGTGATGGCGCTTTCGCGGCACCGATTCTCAAGCCAGGCGACCAGTTTCTTGTTCTCAACATGGAACGCATGGTTGTTGTGGAACTGCGGAAGACCATCGGGTCGGCGGGGGAAGACTTTGCCCTGCGCCATGTAAGCCGAGGCATTCCCCAGCCAGGGAAATTCCTCGGAATAATAAAAGCCGTTGTTGCGGCTGAGCTCCGGCAGGCGTCGTTCAAATTCGAAGGAAAAGGTATAGAAGAATTTTTCTCGAGGTCCCCACAGAAAACGAATCCCCATTTTCCAGGTCGGCTCCGCTTCCCTGTAAAAGTTCCCCGGCTTCATTTTCAGATACTCGAAAAAGTGCCTCGGGAAAACCACGGTCGTTCCCTCGCCAACTCCAATGACACCGATCTCCGGGCTGCGAACAACTTCGACCTCGAGCCGCGGAATTTTTCGTTTCAACGTCAAGGCCGCCATGAGGCCGGCACTGCCCGCGCCGAGCACCACGATATGATTGATCTTCATTGGGGAATCATTGAGACGCGATCATCCTGGAATGCGGGGGTGAAAAAAAAGAACCGACCGCGAGGGAGTTACATTCTCAAAGCGTGACTCCCTTCGCGCCGATTCTTTTAGAGCAAATTCAACGCTTCTTACTGCTCACGAACGCGATAGAACTTCGCGGGCGTGCTGGTCGAAGTTGCTTCCGAGAACTGCCCCTGCGTCAGGCCAGTCGCCACCGCCGTCCAATTCGGACTCGTCAGCGTCGAAGCCGCCTCGACGTTGTAGGTTTTCCCCTGCGTTGTGTTCCACGTGAGACTGATCGTCTTCGCCGAACCGTTGTAAGCGGCTTGAATTTGCGGCGCCTGGGCCGGGGGAGAAGTGAAGAAGGGCGACTCCTCCGCATACTTGGCCGCAATGGCGTCCGCCGACAGTGGTTGGTCGGTGACGCGGACGCGCGCGATGGTCATCGAGCCGCGGAGTCCGACGGTTGGAGTTCCACCGGCGTCAGTTTGCGAGCCAAGAACAAAGTGCAGCGGACGATTGGCGGTATCCACGGCCCAGGTATTCAGGGGCGCCATCAACGTTTCGTTAGCGGCTTCAACTCCATCGGAATAAACGCGGGTCGTTAAGGTCGGTCCTTCATAGGTATAAACCACGTAGGTCCATTGACCTTGAATCACGTTGGCCGGATCGCCCCAGCCGATGTCCGGCGCTCCCCAATGGCCAACGGCCCCAAAGCTTGCATTGAGGCCGTGATTGAATGAATTATTCGAGCCATCCGGGCCGCCTCTTCGTCCCCAGGAGAAAATTGTTTCCTCGTCCGCTGCCGCGGGATTGTAAATCCACGCTTCCACGGTGCGACTTCCGTTCCCGGTGACGAACGCACTCGGCACGGGCCCGATGTAATAATCGTTCACGCCGTCCAGCGTGACCCCTTTGATTCCCGCAACTGTTTCGACGATTCCCATGCCGTTTGTCGGCGCGACAAAATTCCCGTTGATCGTCCCCGTGTTCGGCCAAGTCAAAAGATTTCCGGATGGCAGATTGCCTGCATCGAGGCTGATCAACGTCTTCGGAGGAGGCAAGCTCGACGGATCGAGCGGGTTCGCCCCATTGGAGACTTCCAGACCGTCGCCAAAGCCATCGCCATCAGTATCGGGAGAAAGTGGGTCAGTGCCCGTATCCGACGCACTAACAAATTTACCCGTTCCGGTTTCAACTTTGTCGCTCAAACCATCGCCGTCCGTATCGGGGTTGAGCGGGTCGGTCGCTCCCGCAACGCGGTTAACCTCGGCCCCATCTAGAACCCCGTCTCCGTCCGTGTCCGGGTTGTCGGGAGCCGTGCCGAGTTGGTATTCCTGCAGGTTGCTCAACCCATCGTTGTCCTGGTCTTTGGCGGCATCCGAGGCGTCGCGTTCATTGAGGAAGCTGTACTGCCTCTCATAATAGGTTGGCAGCCCATCAGCATCATAGTCGATCAGGCCATACGCATCTTTGCCCGCGTTGAAGGTGTCCTGAATTTTGGCCGGGTCGAGAACGCGATCATAGACGCGCAATTCCGCGATAGCCATCGAACCACGCAGGCCCGCCGTCGCGCCGCCATTATCATCCGTTTGCGACGCCACGCGAAACGGCAATGGCCGTCCTGCCGTGTCCACGGCCCAGGTATTGAGAGCAGGCGAGGCGGTCGCGTTATTTGCTTCGACGCCATTCGAGTAAACACGAGTGATACCCGTATCCCCGTCGTAGGTGTAAACGACGTAAGTCCATTGCGCCTGGAGCACATTACTCGGGCTGCCCCAGCCCACGTCCGGCGCCCCCCAATGGCCCACGGCCCCGAATGATGCGTTCAAACCGTGATTGAAGGAATTATTGGACCCATCCGGCCCACCGCGGCGACCCCAGCTAAAGATTGTTTCCTCGTCCGCCGCGACCGGATTGAAAATCCAGGCTTCGATCGTGCGACTCGCATTTCCTGTGATAAACCCCGGGGCGGTCGGACCTGTATAGTAGTTATTGGCTCCATCGAAAATAACGGCCTTCACGCCGTAGTACGATTGAATATTTGGGACGCCGTTTGTCGGCGCGTTGAACAATCCGCCGAGTGTCCCGGAATTGGTCCAGGCATTTAACGGCCCCGCAGCCAGGTTCGTGGAAATCAAGCTGACCAGCGCCGGACGGTCGGAGGCCGGCGTGCTGCTCGCGCTGTTTGGGTTCGAACCGCTGACAACTTCCTGCAAGTCGCCGAAACCGTCGCCGTCTGAATCCGGTTTCAACGGATCCGAACCGGTATTCGTTGCGCTCACGAAAGTGCCTGTTCCCGTCTCTGCTCCGTCCGAAAGGCCGTCGCCGTCAGTATCAGCCGAAAAGGGATTCGTCGGCGCGGCAACGCCGTTGACGGTTCGTTTGACTTCCGCTCCATCATTTGCGCCGTCGCCATCAGTGTCCGCCTTATTCGGATCGGTTCCAAACAAAGCATTCGGGGCTTGCATGGGGAAGGCAGCGCCAATCTTGTCAATGCTTTGATACTCCTCGAGATTGGTCAGTCCATCTCCATCTGGATCGGCGGAGGCATCAGCCACATTTGGATTCAGGTTATAGCGCGTTTCAAACCAGTCCGGCATGCCATCCCCGTCTGTATCCACCCAAAATTGCGCCTTTTCCTGGTCGAATTTCGCTTTGATGGCGGAGGCATCCAAGGCTGCATCATAGACCCGCACTTTTGCGATGGTGATTTCCCCCACGCCGGTGCCGCTCGGAGTTCCGTCGGCGGCGTTCTGCCGAGCGATCCGGAAATGCAGCGGATTTCCTGCCGCGGTACTGTCAATCTCCCAGGTATCCAGAGAGCTCTGTTCCATATTTGCTAGTTGCCCATCGGCATAGACGGCGACCGTTCCGCCGTCGTAAGTCATCGCGATATGAGTCCACCGTCCGAAAGCGAGATAGCTATTCCAGCCGATGTCCTGCGCGCCCCAAATCCCCCCCGCGCCGAACCCGGGATCGGTCGAATGGTTGAAAGACCAATTTGAACCGTCTGGATTGCCTCCGCGCCGCCCCCAAGCCGCAACGACTTCCTCGCCCTGCGGCGAGGGATTATAGACCCACGCTTCAATCGTGCGTGGATTCGTTCGCACCACCTCGGCGGGGGCAACCGGGCCGATATAATGCGTTCCCGCCGCGCCGCTGGTTCCGCCGAGAAACGCAATTCCTTTGACACCTTGCACCGTCGTTACTTTCGGCACGGCATCTCCGGCGGACGTGAAATCGCCGGACGTGGTGCCATTGTTTTTCCAAGTTGGCAGTGGTCCTTCCGGCAAAGAAGTCGCATCCAAATCCACTAAGACAGCGCTGTAGGACCTCGGCAGCCAGATTCCGAGACACGTCGCAAAAAGGTAGGCGGACCCGCGAGCGAACCTTCGACGCCGCGAAGACTTAATAGGACCGGAGATTTGATTCTTGTTAGGCTTGGTTTTCATGTGTTGGATTTCAGCAAAAAAACGTATCTTCTCTCCATGTCCGTCGAAACCGGTGACTAGAGTGCTTCTATTTTTCCTGACGGCTAAATTCCCTGGCTGGCCGCCTATTTTTCGGTTTTAGCCGAACGCGCCGCAGGGACAACAAACTTCAAAAATCCCGATCAAACTACCACCAAAAGCTCGGGTATGAGCCATCGGTTCGAACAACCATCTTATCGAACTTTTTCCAGGCGGCGTGCCCGTCCAAGTACAATATGTTGCCGCCTGCAGGCAGTTTTCCGGCCATGTGAGATGTCTGATGTCCTTTGTAACCACCGTCGATTCCGACGTACTTGTTCCTCGTCCGGTCGGTTTCGTTTGCATTGTCGGAGATAGTGGCATCCGCGGAAACGACGCGATCGGACGGCCCAAGGTCCAATTCTACGCCAGCAACCTTTATCGGAGCAGGATTCATAGACTCCGTGATATTGGTTGCTTTGACTCGGCCAGCGCCTTTAAACGCGACAGCATAACCGATGACACGATAGCCATTGTTATTGTCGGCCGCTACATCATTAGTCGTAGCCGTTGTGAAGGACCAAAGATAGTCGTTGTCTTGCTTTGAGAATCCTGGGCAGTACAGAATGTGTCTTCCTCCGCCGTTTTTTATAAAGGCGTTGGCTGCCTTGGCGGGAAGATCCCAAGGCCAAACAGCACCAGTACAGTCCGGGAAGCGGTCTTTATTATCGTCGGCATACATGCGAATCGCAATGCCAAGCTGC
Source organism: Verrucomicrobiia bacterium (assembly GCA_036002705.1). Classification (GTDB taxonomy): domain Bacteria; phylum Verrucomicrobiota; class Verrucomicrobiia; order Limisphaerales; family SXQI01; genus DASVNK01. Next base: position 918 of record DASYTB010000159.1, on the reverse strand, counting down.
CGCATATTGCTGTTGCACTTGATCACAATCGCCTTGCTTTTCGATTTGGAAAGCGCGGGAAGAAGCATGGCCGCGAGGATCGCAATAATCGCGATCACGACAAGCAATTCAATTAAGGTAAAAGCGCTTAAGGAGCTTGGGCGTGTTTGGGACGGCTTCGCTGGACCACTTTCTATCATAGACATCGCTCACAATGCAGCCTTAAGGGGGCCCCATCGCAAAAAGGTTGTTGGGCTATTTATTCGGAGAAGGTAATGAGGGGCCACGCGCGCCGCAATGAGGATTTGCGCATCCCTTTTGAGATTTTTAGCCTGTGCCTCATTTGCTTTCGCGGCCTTCCGCCGCTCTTGGGCGATTTACGGCGCGAAAACGGCTGGGTGGAATTCCAATTTCCCGCTTGAAGGCGACGCTGAGATACTCGACGTGCTTGAAACCGACTCGCTCGGCAATTTCTTCCAAAGGGAGATCGGTTTGCGTCAGCAGATCCTTAACCCGATCCAGTTGCACGCGAACGATTTCCTGGTGCGGGGTCCGGCCAATCAGTTGCTTGAAGCGCTTTTCCAAAAGCCGGCGCGATTGCGGCACCGCTTTGATCACCTGCTGAACATTAATTCCGCTGCAGGCGTTTTTTCGAATGTAGTGAACGGCGCGGGCAATATTTCGATCATGGATGGCGAGCACGTCCGTGGATTGGCGGGTTTGAACTCCAATCGGGGGAATGAGATGCGCCTCGCCCTTGATTGTTCGACCATCCATCATTTGGCTCAGTAACTCGGCGGCCTCGTAACCGGTACGATACGTATTCGGGATGACGCTAGTGAGCGGCGGATCGGCCAATTCGCAAAGCAACTCGTCGTTATCCACGCTCACCACCGCCACTTCGTCCGGCACCGCCACATCAATCCGCCGGCAGGCATC
>DASYTB010000158.1:0-6201 GCA_036002705.1 Verrucomicrobiia bacterium | reverse complement strand
CAGGACGCGTCATTGGTAGTGCCGGATATGACAACGAATGAATTCTTTCGATTGCGGATTGAACCCGGCCGCACGGCACAGAGCGGCGAACCCCTCTCACTGAGCCAGGTGGGAACCAACGAGGTGAAGCGCGCGATGAATTTCCTACAAAATTCTCTCGGATCGATCACCAATGGAACCGGGGATTCAGACTGGGTGGACGCCGTCCTCGGGCCGAAGGTCAACCCGGTTTACGGCGCCGCGTTCAACAATGGCCAGTCTCCCGCATACCTGGAGTTCAAAGTGGTGCGTAACACCAATAGCACCGATGCCTCTCCGCCGCGGGGAGATTTTCTCAAAACCCCGCCCAGTGAAACGTTGACCGACGAGGGGTTCATCCTGATATCGCTGGTGCACTCGGATTTTCCCGTTGCTGAATTTGCCACCCGTGGTCCCACGGCCGTTGAACGCCTCCAGAAACTGGCTGGAACGCCCGACATAAAGGCATTTCGCTACGGGGGTGGCACGGTGTGGGTGGCGGAGGACCTGCAAGGCAACCTGGTGGCAAACTGGGGCGGACAACCGTTTCGTCCCCCGACGAATATAGTCGCCTTCGGCCGCCAGGCGCCGACCTATATCGGCGACGACAGTACTGGTCTGAATAACCCTCCGCCTACCAACCACCTGATCGCCTCGTTCTATAGCTCGTACCCCGAATTCAAAACCGATTACCTAACCAATCCAACCTATGTGTACCTGCGGAATCGGCAGACGCAAATGGCCAGTGGCGAGTGGATGCTCGAAGATGGCCAGATGCCGCAGACGCTGACCGTGCCGGTTGGGGGAAGGATCACCATCCTGACCAATGAAACTGTTCTTGGTTTCTTTCAGGACACCGCCGACGGAGATCAGGATTTTGCCTCGATTGCCGTGGGAAAGCTCGGACTGTCCATCACGGGCAAAGCCACTGGCTCAGGCATGCTCGATGTGCGGACGAGCACTGGAGATCACATGTACGCCCTGGAGGTAACGGCGACTGGCGCGCTGCTGCCCCAGAACATTTTCGTCCCCCATTGGGGTCCGTTCCATGCGACCTACGCCGGTTCGTGGGATACGGAGCCCAAGTATCACCAGCTTCAGCGCGATGAATTTTGCCGGGACGTTGGTTGCGGGCCAAACGCGTGGGCCATTTACTTTGCCTGGGTCCAGCGCAACCAGGGGCTTAGACCGCTTTTCGGCTGGTTCAACACAACGCCACCCGCGGACTCGGACGGACCCGCCAACGAGTCGATAATTCTTCCTGTGGATCGAGACTTCTTTCAAGAGTGTAACGTGATCTGCTCACCGACCAGCGACGAAGGAGCCACGTTGCCCGGCGACATGATGGCCGCGGGCCCAGCTCAGACGTTTATCAGCGCCGTCGTCTTTCAGTATACGGTCCGCACCTACAAGATGCGCTGGACTTTGTTGGATTCGTGCCCGGAGGATGGCGCGTTACACTGCCGGAATGCGATTAAGAAGGGATACCCAGGCGTGGTTGGACTTGGATGGCTCTGGCATTACGCGGTCGCTTATGGCTATGAGTACCAGCAATACTACCTCGCACCAAATGTTCCGTACCTCACCGCTCGGTATTTGAAGTGCAATATGGGCTGGGGAGATGATCCGCCGCGGTGGTATAATCTTTGCGACACATTTTTCTCGTCTGATTTTCACGTCACCAAAGGTCCCAAGGGGCCTTGATGGAGTTCCCAGAGCGCGCAACCGGTTCCGCATAATCGCGCGATTTACGTAAAAAAGTTCCGCGACTGGATCGCGGGCGCCTCCGGTGCCCTTCGGCAATTTGTTATACGCTTACATCGATGAGAAACTTGACCGCATGCTTGCGATACGACTTGATCCCGACACTGAACAGCGCCTCGATAATCTTGCGAAAAGGACGGGACGCACAAAAATCTTTTACGTTCGAGAGGCAGTTTTAGAGCATCTGGAAAATCTCGAGGATATCTATCTGGCCACGAGGCGCCTGCGCCGCAAGGCCCGAACCTACTCAGCCCAAGAAGTAAAGCGTGAACTGGGTTTATAGGTTCGACCCGAGGCGCTCAAGGAAAGGGAAAGGAATTAAGGAAGCTTGGACGGCCGGCCCAGGAGGAGATCATTGGCTTTCTCGACCGACGGGTCTCGGGTTCGAGCGACCCTCGACGTTTCGGCAAGGTCCTGAGAGCCGACCTGGCCGGCCTTTGGCGTTATCGGGTCGGCGATTACCGCGTTCTCTGTCAGATTCAAGATCGCCAGATGATTGTCTGGTAGTCGCTGTTGGTCATCGCAAGGATATTTACCGGTAGTTTTTTCGGCCGATGGGAATTGAAGCCGAAGGCGGTTAACCACGGGCACGTCTCGTAACCCTTTTGAGCCCTTGTCGGACCTACGGTGAATCAATGACTCAGGAAACTACAATAGGGCCCAAAAATGGAGTTTTCTGGACTCGACGGGCGCGCGGGTTCGGGCCATACTTGCACAGTGCCCCATATGACCCGAAAAGCGTTGTTATTCGCCGGATTGGCAGTTCAGGCGGCCGGAATTGTTGTTTTCGCGGAGACTGACCAAAAGGTTGATTTTGTTAAGGATATACAGCCGATCCTTTCCGCGCACTGCTATCAGTGCCACGGCGCGAATAAAGCGGAAAATGGGCTGCGCTGGGACCGGCGCGCCTCCGCGCTGAAGGGTGGCGAAAAGGGGCCGCCGATTGTCCCGGGCAAATCGAGTGAAAGCCTGGTGTTCCGTGCGATCAATGGCGGCGGTGAGGATGTGCCGCGAATGCCGAAGAAAGGCGAACCGCTGACGGGGGAGCAAATTGGCCTGATCAAGACCTGGATTGACCAGGGAGCGCCATGGCCGGAGAACGCCACCGTTCCGGAAAAAGATCCAAAAGAGCACTGGGCCTTCAAAGCGCCGGTTCGGCCAGCGCTTCCGGACGTTAAGAAAAAGGATTGGGTGCGCACGCCAATCGACGCTTTCGTTCTCGCGAAACTGGAAAAGGAGGGACTTTCGCCGTCGGTCGAAGCGGACAAACATACGCTGCTGCGGAGGCTGAGCCTCGATATCATTGGCCTTCCACCCACGGTCGAAGAGCTGGATTCCTTTCTCTCCGAGAACAGCGCCCCGGCTTATTATAAGCAGGCGAATCGGTTGCTGAATTCACCGCATTATGGGGAGCGCTGGGGGCGGCATTGGCTGGATGCGGCGCGCTACGCGGATTCGGATGGATTTGAGAAGGACAAGCCACGTTTTATTTGGAATTACCGCGATTGGGTGATCAACGCGCTTAATCGCGATTTGCCTTACGACCGTTTTGTCATCGAGCAACTCGCAGGTGATGAATTGGACAACGCGACGCAAGATCAGATCGTCGCGACCGGCTTTCTTCGCAATTCGATGCTGAACGAGGAAGGCGGTGTGGATCCGGAACAATTCCGCATGGATGGTCTGATCGACCGGATGGACGCCATCGGCAAAAGTGTGCTGGGACTGACGATTCAATGCGCGCAATGCCACACGCACAAATTTGATCCGATCACACAGGAGGAATATTATCGAATGTTCGCTTTCCTGAGCAATGATCACGAGTCCACGCTGGTTGCTTATACACCCGCGGAAGAGCAGCAGCGGGCGAATATCCTCAGGCAAACGCGCGACATCGAGGAAGGGCTGCGGCATTCTACTCCGGGCTGGGAAGAACGCATCGCCCAATGGGAAGAGTCGGTGAAGAATGATCAGCCGGATTGGCAGACCGTGGAGGTGCGCAACGCCGGCGATAACGGCGAGCGCTACTATTATTATGAGGACGGCTCGATTCGCGCGGCCAGTTACGCGCCGACCAAATGGACGGCGCATTTTACGGGCACGAACCATCTCGGCTCAATCGGCGCTTTCCGCTTGGAGCAGTTGACCGACCCGAACCTGCCGTGCAACGGGCCGGGCCGCTCGATCAAAGGAATGGCCGCGCTGAGTGAATTCAGCGTCGAAGCGGAAGACCTTCAGAATCCCACAAACAAGGTTAAAGTGAAGTTTGCGAAGGCGACCGCGGACTTTTCGAATTCCGAAAAACCGCTCGAGCCGGAGTTCGATGACCATTCCGGAAAGAAACGAATTTACGGCCCGGTGCAGTTCGCGATTGATGGCAAGGACGACACGGCGTGGGGCATCGACGCGGGTCCGGGCCAACGCAATCAGGCGCGAAAAGCGGTGTTCATCCCGGAGAAACCGATCACCTTCACGAACGGGGTTGTTCTCAATTTCCGCCTGATGCAGAACCACGGCGGCAATAATTCCGACGACAACGAGAATCATAATCTCGGCCGTTTCCGCTTGAGCGTAACGAGCGCCACCAATGCTCTCGCCGATCCGATTCCCGCAGGCGTCCGGGAGATTTTCAAAATCCCGGTTGAGAGGCGCTCGCCAATACAAATTGCGACGGTCTTCGGCTACTGGCGCACGACCGTTCCGGAATTCAAGGAGACGAACGAGAAAATCGCCTCGCTCTGGAAGGAATACCCGGAAGGGGCGCCCACGCTCACACTCACCACGCGCAAGGGAAAAGGGGTGAACGAAGAGCTGCAGACCACGCACATGTTTAAACGTGGCGACTGGCTTAAGCCGGGGAAGGAAGTGACTTTCGGTGTGCCGGCGTTTCTGCATCCGCTCCCGGAAGACGCGGACGGCAGCCGGCTCACGTTCGCCAAATGGCTGGTCGATCGCAAATCGCCCACGACGGCGCGCGTGGCGGTGAATCGCATCTGGCAGCACTATTTCGGCGTTGGCTTGCTGGAAACGCCCGAGGATTTTGGCGTTCGCGCCCCGGAGGTTTCGCATCCTGAGTTGCTGGATTGGCTGGCGGTTGAGTTTATGTCGCCGCGCACGGTTGCCCCGGGCGAACTGGCGTCGGACCTTGTTCCCTGGAGCCTGAAACATATCCACCGCCTGATTGTGAACAGCGCCACCTATCGGCAGAACTCGAACGTGACTCCGGAACTCCTGGAAAAAGACCAGTTCAATCGACTGCTCGCTCGCGGACCACGTTTCCGTGTCGATGCGGAAGTGGTTCGGGACATTGCACTGGCTGCCAGTGGCTTGCTTAACCCGGAAATGGGCGGTCCAAGCCTCATGCCCCCTGCCCCATCGTTCCTCTTCCAGCCTCCCGCGAGCTATGGTCCTAAGACCTGGAACGAGGAAACGGGCCCGAATCGCTACCGTCGCGCGGTTTACACTTTTCGCTTCCGTTCCGTTCCATATCCCGTTCTCCAAACCTTCGACGCCCCGAATGGCGATTTCTCATGTGTCCGCCGGCAGCGTTCCAACACGCCGCTGCAGGCGCTCGTTTCATTGAACGAGGTTCTCTTTATGGAAGCCGCCCAATCTCTGGCGCTGAATTCGTTGAAACACGGGGGCAGCGACGACGAGCGAATCAAATATGCCTTCCGGTCCTGTTTATCCCGCGACCCGGACAGCGATGAATTGAGCGAATTGAAATCACTGCTCGCCAAGGAAAAGACTCACATTGCCGAAGGCTGGGTCAGCGCCGCAGAACTGGGCACCGGCAAAGTGGAGATTCCGAAGGGATTGCCCAGGAAAAGCAATCCAACGGAGCTGGCGGCCTACACGGTTGTTTCACGGGTTCTCTTGAATCTGGATGAGACAATTACGAAGGAGTGAGTGACTGCCAACGGGCCAATCATTTTCCGGCGAATGAATCGCATCTCATGACCCACGGGACTCGCAGAGAATTTCTCGCCCAGGGTGTGCTGTTGTCCGGCGCGCTCCTCAGCGAAAGCGCCGCTGCGGAGCCGAGCAGCGTCGGGGTTGAGCACCGGCACAGCACCACGGATCGTCCGATCTTTCTCTCCACATGGCCTTTCGGCAAACCTTCGAATGAACGGGCGCTGCAGGTTTTCAAGAATAGTGGATCGGTGCTGGATGCGGCGGAGAAAGGAATCAATCTTGCCGAAGAAGACCCATCCAATTCCTCGGTGGGTCTGGGCGGGATTCCGAATGCCGCCGGCGTGGTTCAGCTTGATGCCTGTATCATGGATGGGCCGACCCACAAGGCGGGAAGCGTTGGCGCGCTGGAGGGGATTGTGAACGCGGTCTCGGTGGCGCGACGCATCATGGAAAAAACGTGGCACGTTATGCTGGCGGGCGCGGGCGCACGCGAGTTCGCCTTGC
>DASYTB010000157.1:0-4856 GCA_036002705.1 Verrucomicrobiia bacterium | reverse complement strand
CCGTGCCGTATCAAGGTCTCCGCTCGCGGCGGCGGTGAGGAGTGCATTGGCGCCAAAACTGTTGGTTGCATTGACGTCCGCGCCATGCGCGATCAACAACTCCGCGGCTTTGGCCGAACCGTAGGCTCGCGCCGCGAGAATCAATGGCGTGTTCCCCAGCGTGGAACGCGCGTTCACATTCGCGCCCCGTTCGACCAGCAGGCGAATCTTTTCGTTATCTCCGGCCGCGCGCATCAAGGCGGTAGCGCCGGCGTTATTCGTCGCATTGATATCCGCGCCCTCATTCAGGAGCAATTTTACGAGATCCACTCCGCCATAGACGGTCGCCTGCATGAGCAGCGTGTTTCCCCGGTCGTCCCTTTCGTTGGGCGAGACTCCTTTGGCCAGCAATTCTTTCACCCGGCCCGCATCGCCAGTTCTCAGCGCGGTGTAAACCTCGTCGCCGGCTCGGGCCGCCCAGACGTTCAACAGCAATAAAACGCAGAATACAGTTTTCTTTTGCATAAAGTTTTTTTAAGGATCCCCAGAGGATCTTTTCCCATCATCGGCGAAAATTCCCGGACACGGAAATAACACTAAAGAGGTAACGCTGCCGAGTCCGCCGTCGGATACGGACTATTTTGAAGAATCGTCAATCCCAGCCGTTGCGCGTTCGTCTTGCGCCATTCTTCCCCAAGCTCCTGAACGGTCTTGCCGGTATATTCCTTCCAGAGATCCTCGTGATATTTTCCCTCGCGCGCCGCGGCATTTATTTTTGGCACGATCTTCGGGTCGTACTTCTGGACGACCCAATTGATGAAGTTGGCCGTGATCCGATAATTCCCATCATAATGGGCGCGCTCAAAGTTGCGCTTCGTGATCTCCGCCCCTTTTGATTCCGGTTCGTAAATGAACCATCGAATATAATCGGGAATGCCTTCCACCACCCAGCCGGGAGTTCGGGTGGCGTTCGGATTATTCCGACGACCCAGACCGTAATTCTGAACCACGTGAATCAATTCGTGAACGATCGCTCCGTTTGCTTCGCCGTTAAGATTGTTTTGGAACCAGCTCGCCGCGCAGCGAATGCGAGTTCCGCCCGTCGCCGCCACCCCTCGCATGTCCTTGCTGAAAGTAATCGTAGCGTTGGTCGGCGCTTGATAACCTTCGCTCGGCAGCATCTCCACGAGTTTCGGATACCACTTTTTCACCACCGGAGCCAGATTGGTCGTGGCCCAGTCTTTCAAGTCAGGCGTTTCGGAGGTATCGATCGTGATTTGATATTTACCGCCGCCGGATTGGACGATCTGTTTGCCGGAGTCGGTTTTTGATTCATCGGCGCGCACGCCCGAAAGTCCGATGAGCGCCAACGCAAGACCTAGGGTGGTGAAAATCGCGGGAGCCGGTGTGAGGAGATTCATCGCGCGGCGCGCGCCGTACCTCCTCACGCCGGCTCCTGCGGGCGATCCATTCAGATCGCGATTAAAAGCAGGAGGCCGCGGAGTCATTTATTTCTCCGACTTGATCGGGCGCACCTTGATATTGCGGAAGGAAACCTGGCCGTGATCGCCCTGGAGGCAGATATATCCGCTATCCGATTTGGCAAAATTCGGCATTGAACCAAATTTGCTCTTCGCCACCCGTTGCTTGAAGTCATCGCTGCCCAGCACGTATTCCACGTACTTCACGCCGTTGACGTAATGCTCGCATTTCTGCGGCGAAATGATGATGCGCATCTGATTCCACTCGCCCGCGGGCTTGGTGCTGTCAATCGGCTTGCCCGTTTTCGGATCCGTCGCCGGCTGATAGAGCGCGTAAAGCCATCCGCATCGTTGTGGATCGGCCGCGCCCTTGTTGTCCTCCAATTGAATTTCAGGACCAGTCGCCCAGGCCGCATTCCCCGCGTCGGTCACGTGATACATGATTCCGCTGTTCGCGCTCGGGCCCATCTTGAATTCCAGGTCGAGTTCGAACCAATCGTACTTTCCCGCCGTGCAGAGGTCCCCCGCGTTGTGCGGATCGGAGCAGACCAATTCTCCATTTTCGACCTTCCATCCCGGACGGATCGAATCCGATTTAAAATTGTGCCAGCCCTTAAGGTCCTTGCCGTCGAAGAGTAGTTGAAAGCCCTCCTTCTTTTCGGCGCGGTTCAGTTTATTGACGTTCTTCGGCGAGTCAACCGAACTATCCGCCGCCATACTGTTGGCGACGATCAAAAAAGCGGAACTGAGTGTGAGCAATAATGATTTCATTGTTTCTTTTCCAAGGCGTTGTTCCATTAGTTATAAACCATCGTATCGTGATGGAAAGGCCAAATTGCTATTCCGCCGGGCTCAACTCGTAATGATGCGGCTTGGGTTGTGCCGCCTCGCGCTGCTCTTCAACCAGATCATGCTCCAGCGCATCCAGACCTTCCATCGCCTGCTTGAAGTGCGGCAGGTCGCTCTTCACGCGCATTTGGATCTGCCGCCAGCGAGCGAAGTGAATATCGTTGTGCTGCAGCGTCAGCTTATGGACATCGCGCGCCTGTTTCGTCATCGGAGTGTTTAAGGCCGCGAGATTAATTCCTTCCGCCAATTTCTCTCCCGGAAAGGCGCCGATCTTTTCTCCGTCGATCTTGAGTGTGTATTCCTTCGCCTCCAGGCCTGAAACCTTCAGCATCTCGCGATTGAGCGCATCCATGAAATCGGACGAATTCACGGCTAGCGCGACCACCGGATCGCCCAGTTCCACAGGCATCGGCAGGGCTTCGTCGGTTTGCGTCCAGGAGATTCCGTTCTGGTTCGAGACGTCCTTGACGCTCGTCCCGAACGCGGTTTTCGCGGATTTGCCCGCCGCGTCGATTTCCACTGCCGAAACCACGGCCGGTGCATGCCACGATTTGAGAAGTTCCCCCGCCATGAGCAGATGGCCGCCCGGTCCTGGATGGACGCGATCCGGAATGATTTTGAGCGCCAGGTCGTGGTTCTTTTCGTTGGCTTTCGTCACCGCCGCGACGACGCCGGAATTGAGATCCGCCACGTTCGCGTGTTCCCGCTCCGCCAACTCCTTTACGTATTCGCTGTATTTGACGAGCACCGCATTGTAGCCACCGGGAAACTTCGGTGGTTGCGTTACGTCATCGTAAGGCGAGGGCTCAATGAGGGTAAAACGAATGTTGGGAACATGCTCTTTCACCGAATCGATGATGTGCTGGTAGCCATTCGTGTAAGTAGCGAAGATCTTCTGATCAAAAGCCCGGTACGACCCGTCGTTCATCCCAAGCATAATCGTCATCACCGTCGGCTTGTAGGCGAACACGTCGCGCTCCAACCGCTGATCAATCGGCCCGCCGCCGCCACCCGTAACGCGATCCCCACCCCAACCGGAATGGACGAACGTGACGTTTATTTTCGGAAAGCGGGTCACCACATACGTTTCCGTAAACGTTGTGTAAAGCCGTTGGTCCGTGATGCTGTCGCCATAGAAAACGACGCGATCCCCGTCCTTCAGAGCGAAATGGCTATCCTCAGCCGCTTCGGCGGAGAAAACCAGCGCTGAAGCCGACAACAATGTTGATAAGCAGATTGGTTTCATGCGTGAAATCAAGACATTCAGACGATTGGAACGCAAACGAATTCATGCGAATAGACTACCTGCCTCCAGAAGCTTCCCGTTTTAGAGCCGGATATCGTATTACGAAATCTTTCGCCAAAGCCTCCGTTAGCACGAGAACCGTCCGGGAATCATGTCGGAGCAGCACAAGGTTCTCTCGCCGAAAGCCATTTTTCCCGGGGTCCCACCATTCGGGCTTGTTAGCCTGCAACGCGAATTCCACGGCATCAATCCAAAGCGCCCCGTTGAGAACATTGGTGGACCCGAAAACCAGCGTCCCGCCCGCCACATTTTTTTCGATAAAATACTGCGTGCCGCCGACCTCCATACACTGGTTTAGCAGCCCATGGATCGAACTTCGAGCAGGTGCAGAGACGGCCGGGAAGCTCCAGGCGACTGGGCTCGGGTGATGCTCTTGCTTCCATTGGTAATACATCCAAAAAAGCCGAGTAGGGAGAAAGTCGGTCGGAGGCAGGCCAGCGGTTGGCCGGGTCGTCCTCACGAGATCTGCTTCGCCCACAAAGGGCGGCTTGGAAACGCGCCACATCAGCAAGGTGGCGATCATTGAAATCATAACGAGCGCGGCGAGGACCCAAATTACCAGCCGATAGAACAATCGACGCGCCCTTTCTGTCTGTTCCGACTCGCCGCTGGTTCTTGTTTCCGAGGTCATTGAATTAGATTTTCCGCTGAACTGCGGGCACGACACTAACACTTTCTCTAACGAACCTTGCATCGCGCTCGCTGGCTGGTCGATGAATGAGGCCTTATATAATGGTCCTGAACACGACGGAAAGATATGCTTTTGTTGGGCCATGCACACTGCACTCGAATCTTCCCGACGGCCTTCCCTCGCCAATCGGTTGATCCGCCAATCTTCGCAGGCCATGTTCGCCGCGTGAATTCGCCTGCACAAACCTATCCTCGTTTCCGCGACAGCTTGCGGATCCGTCCTTGGGACTGATTGGCAGTTCTGAACCCGGAACGGACTTGCCGTTCATTGACCTCACCTTTACTGAAAACTTCCATTCCGAAATCTTTTTAATATTGCCGCAATGAACACTGGCGTGAGGGCGTAGAGGGCGTAAAGCTTCTTTGCCAGAAGGGATTTGCTCTGGTAAAAATTGAGGTATGACTTCTTCTCTGATAAGCCGGCTGCTGGCGCTGTCTGCGGTTTGGGCGGCGGTGGGCACGAGCCGAGCCGAGGAAAAGGCGGATGCGGCGGGCTTGGAGTTTTTCGAGAGCAAGATTCGGCCGGTGCTGGTGGAGAATTGCTACAAGTG